>DATBGU010000171.1:0-10983 GCA_036557825.1 Gemmataceae bacterium | reverse complement strand
GAGCAGAAGAGATTGATCGTTTCGCGAAACGATGAATCAACACCGCTCCCTTACGGTCGCGGCTCCGCGCCACCTTTGAGGATAACCGCTCAGATATCGTAATACAGGTAGAACTCGTACGGGTGCGGCCGTAAGCGGATGGCGTCCACCTCTTTCTCCGTCTTGTACCAGATCCACGTGTCGATCACGTCGGCGGTGAAGACCTCGCCTTGCAACAGAAACTCGTGGTCCTTGCGCAAGCTCTTCAGCGCCTCCTCCAGCGACCCCGGCGCCTTGGGCACCTTCGCCAATTCTTCCGGTTCCAGATCGTAAATGTCCTTGTCGAGCGGCTCGCCTGGTTTCATCTTGTTCTTGATGCCGTCGAGCATGGCCATGAGCATCGCGGCGAAGGCCAGGTAGGGATTGCACGAGCCGTCCGGACAGCGGAACTCGACGCGCTTGGCCTTCCAGTGCGGCGAATAGACCGGGATGCGCAGGGCCGCCGAGCGATTGCGGCGGCTGTAGGCGAGGTTGACCGGCGCTTCGTAGCCGGGCACCAGGCGCTTGTAACTGTTGGTCGTCGGGTTGGTGATGGCGCACAACGCCGGTGCGTGCCGCAGCAGGCCGCCGATGGCGTACATGGCCTGGTCGGACAGCCCGGCGTAACCGGAGCCGGCGAACAGGTTCTTGCCCTCCTTCCACAGCGACGTGTGCACGTGCATGCCGGTGCCGTTGTCCATGAAAATCGGCTTGGGCATGAACGTCGCCGTCTTGCCGTGTCGGCGGGCCACGTTCTTGACGATGTACTTGTACTTGAGGACGTTGTCGGCCATCTCGACGAGCGAGGCGTATTTCATGTCGATCTCGCCCTGTCCGCCGGTGGCGACCTCGTGATGCTGCGCCTCGACCTTCAGGCCGGCCTCGATCATGGTCAGCATCATCTCGGTGCGCAGGTCGTGCAGGGCGTCGGAGGGCGGGCAAGGGAAATGGCCCTCCTTGTAGCGCAGCTTGTAAGCGAGGTTCGGCTTCTCCTCGCGGCCGGTGTTCCAGGCGCCCTCGGCGCTGTCGAGGAAGTAGTAGCCGGAGTGCTGGTTCTGATCGTAGCGAACGTCATCGAAGACAAAAAACTCCAATTCAGGTCCGAAATAAGCGGTATCGGCGATGCCGGTGGCCTTCATGTAGTTGACGGCCTTGCGAGCGACGTTGCGCGGATCGCGCGTGTAGTCCTCCTTGGTGAGCGGGTCCTGGATGTTGCAGATCATCGTCAGGGTGCGGTCCTTGCAAAACGGATCGAGGAAGGCGGTCTCGGCCACCGGCACGACGAGCATGTCGGACTCGTTGATGGCCTGCCAGCCGCGGATGCTGGAGCCGTCGAAGCCCAGCCCTTCCTCGAAGACGTGCTCTTCCAGCGCCTCGGCCGGAATGGTGAAGTGCTGCCACAGACCGGGAAAGTCCATGAAGCGCAGATCGACGGCCCGCACTTCCTTCTCGCGGATGAGGGCCAGGATTTCTCGCGGAGTCACGGCGGACGCCTCCACGCCATCGGGGTTTGCTATTGCCACCGCGCCGCCCTCGTCGCCGAGAGACGTCGCTTCTCTCATCATAAGAGGCTGTCATCCAATGCGGTAGGTCCGGCAGTCGAGCCGAACCTGTGCCGCGGCATGGAACAATATTCCACTGCCTCGGTACGCAAAGTGCCAATTAGCTTTCGGAGAATCTTCTTGTCATCGAGGCGAGCGCCGGTAAACTGGATTCTCGCCGTACCAAGATCGCCGACTCGCACTTGCCGTCCGCGCAGTAGGACTTGCTTCCCGCCTCGGCTCAGGAGATCTCGCCCGTGGGGAATTTCTGGGATCAGTTCGTGTTCCGCGTCTGTGTGGGATTGGGAGAAGAGCATTTTCCGGAAGGGTTCGCGTCCGCCGCCTCGCTGATCGGCCAGGCGCACCGCCTGGGCCGCCTGCCGATGGACCGGCTCAACGATCTGTCCCTGCTGCTGATCGTGCTGGTCTGTCCGGACGCCGCGGCGGCGCACCAGCAGGCGTTTGCCGAGGCGGACCGTCGCGGCCTGCTGAAGTCGCGCCAAACCTGGGCCGTCCTGCGCGAGGCGCTTCCGCCGCGCCTGACCGACCTGCTCCTGATCGGCCACGCCGACGAAGGGGGACGCCGGAAGGGTCTGGTGAGTGGAGTCATTCACGTTCTTTATTTGCCCGCGCTGGTTCGCTTCGGCGCGCGGTTGGCCCTCTGCTCGACGGAGGATGCCGAAAAATGGATGATTCCGTTCGTTCACCGGGCGCTGCGATCTCTCGATCGTCGTCAGATCAACCACGACGAATTCCTTTGTCATCTTTATCATCAAGTGCTGATCCATCGTTGCCCCATCGCCGACGGCTGGCCCGCCGAACCGCTCCCGTGGCGAAGCAATCTGGATCCGGTCGAGGAAATGTTTCTGAATCGCTGCCTCCAGCTGGACGCGGAGTCCCGCTGCACGCTGTATCTGTCGTTCTACGCCCGGCTGAACGCCGAACAGATTCGCTGTATCTTCCGCGACACCTCTAACTTGCGGACCCAGGACGTGGTCGATCTGTTGCGCGACATCTGGGAGGATCTCCTGCCCGATTTGGCGTAGCGGGCGACACGAAAATTTTTTAGAAAGGAGGGGAAAAAAATCGCTCCTGGAGCGTATAGCGGGTTGAGACGTCGCTCCCCGTGTTCGGGCGTTTACTGAGGGAGAGACGATGGAGGAAAACGCTTTGCACGATCTGTCCGCCGCCCTGGAGGAGATTATCTGGTCTCTGCCCGAGGACCAGCTCACGGCGGCGGAGCCAGCCTTGTGCGCTTTCGTGGCCGCCGCCGGCGCGAAGCTCGCCGATTTATTGGCGTCGATGGCGGACGAAAGCCTGGCCCTCGCCGTGCAAAAGCACTTTTTGCGCAAAGCGGCCTTCGAGGAATGGCTGGTCCATCGCTACGAAAAGCCGCTCTTGCACTGGTTTCATCAGCGTTGCGGCAGCTGGGAGCGCGCGCAGGATCTGACGCAGGAATTATACGTCAAGTTGTGGACCACTCGCGCGCTGGAGCATTACGATCCCAACCGTACTTTTTATCCGTGGTTGTGGACGGTGGCGCGCAATCTGTTGGTGGGAGATTGGAGGCGGCGACACAACGAGGTCGCCTTGCCGGAGCAGGAACAGCTCTCGCTGGAAGCCCCTCCGCCCGAGGAAGCGGCCGGCCGGGAGATGGAAAGCCGGATCGAGTCTGCCGTGCGTGACCTCCCCGACGCGCAGCAGCGCATCCTCCGTGGGGCGATGAACGGGTTGTCGGCCGAGGAAATCGGCCGCGATCTGGGAATAGCTCGTGTCCGCGTGTTTCAACTGCTGTTCAAGGCCCGCTGCGCCGTCAAAGCGGCGCTGGGTTTGAATACCGGCCCCGCGCGGGGCCGGGAAGGGAAGGGACAAACCAGGGACGGTTGAGGGGAGATCATCACAATGGCGGAGAACATGGGTATTCTGGGGTACGGCTTTTCGCGCGAGGGACGAGATGCGGACTGGCAAGAGTTGGAAGCGGAGCTGTCGGCCAAGGGGCCGGATTGCCCGCTGACAGCCGACTTGCTCGATCTGGCTCTCAACTGGGGACAAGGGTCCGATGCCCAGCGCGTGCGCGAGCACCTGGACAGCGGCTGCGCCTACTGCCGAGGCCGATTCGAGGCGCAGCAGCGGGCCATCGCCCAAGCGGAAGAACTGCCCATCGCCCCGATGGACGTGCCGCGCGTCCCAGCCGTGGGTCCGTCGATTTTCGAGCGCGTGTCGGCGCGGCTGCGCGAGCGGACCACTACGCCCCGCCGGCTGGTCGGCGAAATGAAGCCGGTCTTGCGCCTGGCCGGCGACAGTGGGCCGCGCAAGCGGCCCTTCCAGGTCGCGCTGCGGGAAGAGGGCGCCGAAGCGGGACCGGACGTGCTGAATGTGGAGGTCTCCTTCTATCAGCCCGATCCCACGGCCGCGAAAACCTGGTCGTTGGAACTTTACGCGCCGGTCAAGAACCGGGACGGCGAGCACGTCAACGCCGAACCCCGCTTGCGCGAACTGGATGGACGAGCGGTGCGTCTCGTCCTCAAGTCGGCGGACTTCGCCCCCGTCAAGAAGCTGACAACCGCCCTCGACTGGGATCCGGCCGGACAGCAGTTGGTTTCCCTGAATAGCACGCTTGAGATCGACGACCCGGCGCGAATCAAGTACCTCGAGCTTCTACCCCGCAAACGGATTGACGGGTTGCAAACGTCGTGAGCGAAGATGCCGGCAACGACGCTCCCGAGGAATCGCCTCTACGAATCAGCAAGGGTTGCACTCGACATGAGGGAAGGTGCCGGCAACGACGGCCGACCGCGAATCCTCGGGGCCTTCCCCGCCATCGGGTGCGAGCATCTCCATTGCTATCCCTCCGACACCAACAGCCTTCAAGAATGGTTGGCCGAGCATAACCCGCACTGGATCGTTCACTTCGACGCGGTCCCCTCCGAGAGCCTCGACTTGCCGCCCTGGTTCAAGAAGAACCTGGTCGAGCGCCTCGCCCGCCATCTGGGACTGTCGTGCGAATACCGTCTCCGGCCTCGTGAGTCCGGACCTCGCTTGCGGTCCGGCGAGTCCTCCTCCTTGCGTCCGGTTTACCTCGTCCGGCTGGATTCGGACAGCACTTCCTACGCCCTCGCGGTGGCGGCGGCTCTGACGGCCGCGTCGGCCGGGCGGCCCCTTCCTCCCTGGCTGCTGTTGTCGGGCGCGCTGGCGGACAATCCCGGTCCGGATCTCCCGTTTCACTTTACCACCCAGATCGCCGAAAAAATCAAACTCGCCGCCGGCGAGGAAACGCTCTTCGACGTGCGCCCCTTGCTCGATCGCATCTGGCATGAAGCCGACCACGACCCCAAAGAAGAGCGCGTGAAATCCGGCGAAGTCAAGCTCTTCGTCATTCCCACCCATGCCAGTCCCTGGACGGAGGAAGTGGAGAAGTGCCTGCCGGTCGCGCCCCTGGCCGTCCGGCTTGAGGATCTGCGAGCGGCCGACTTCGGGCAGCTCGAAAAGCGCGTCGATGCGCTGGCCCAGGGCGGCATGGTGGTCGTGCAGGTGCCCACGGTCTGGCACGCGCTGCACTTGCTGGGCTTTGAAATTGCCGAGGACCGCGTGGCGTCCGGCGGAGACGTTCGCGTCTATCGGGTCGGCGGTTTGTTGGAGCGGACCCCGGAGGCGCGCCAGAGATCGCGAACGCAGCAGGTCGATCTTTGGCTGCGCGACGTGAAGTCGAAACGGGACCGCGAGGTCGATGCGCACGCGCGACTGGAAATAATCCTCGAAGCCATTCGCGCCAAACTCAAGGCCGATGCCGCCTACATCGCCGAGCCTTACCACGAAAGCAAGAACTGGCTTAAGGTCGTCGCCGGGAAAAGGCGAGACAACGGCGTGATCCTTCCCCAATGGATGCCGGCGAACGTCGGCTTCGACGCCCAGGTGTTGCGGACGGGCCGGCGCCTGGTGCTCAAAAACCGCGAGAAATACAACGACTTCCTCCGCGAGTTGGTAACGCCCGACATATTGCCTCCGTTAATTACTTCTGGCGAAGTCTCGCGGGCGGAGTTTTACCGCGAGCGCCGGGACCGAAATCCCGATCGAGAACCGTCGATTTCTTCCGGCGACGTCTCGCCGTGGGAACCCACGGACGAGTTGAACGGGTCGAATGTTCCCGCCGAGCCGCCGCCCTCCCCCCGGTCGATCAGTTTGTATTCTCCTGGCGATTCCAGCCGTTACTGGAGCCTCTTCCTGGGGATTCAGGTCTGCATGACCTTTCCTCTGAAAGCGTCCGACCGCCTCCTCGGCGTTCTGTGCTTGTACTGGAACGAGGACCGGAAACCGCGGGCCGACTGCACCGCGGACGAGGAGACGACCTGCGACTGCGTCGATTGCGCCCTCCTCGAAGAGGCGGCCAAGTTGGCGTCCGAGGACGTGGCCAAAGGTCACCAACCCGGCGGCAACACCGTCTCCGTGGCGGACGGGGCCGGCTTGGCGGCCGGCCCGGCGTCCGCCGAGGAGGCGCTGACGCGGCTGAACTTCCTGCCGGAACTGGAGGCGATCGAGTTGGGCAACGCCCCTCCCGACTTGTCGCCTCTCTCGCTGACGACCCTGCGGAACGCCGAGACGGTGAAGCGCTGGCTCGTGGACGTCGGCCGCGCCCTGGAGGTGGGACGGGCGTCGCTCTTCGTCCGCGATCGCACGAACGGCCACTACGTTCCGTTGCTGGAGCCGGACGAAAACGCGGCCGATTGTCACTATGCGCCCGGAGAAGGAGGCACCGGCCTTGTCATCAAGCAACGGCGCGCCCTGCTCATCAACGACTGTGGCGATCCGCGGGAACTGGCGCAGCTGGGGATTCGGGAATTCAAGTACGACCTTCGGATCTGGGACCGCGACAAGGACAAACTGGCGTTTCTCGCCGTGCCCATCTTCGTCGGCGAGGACGTGCTGGGCGTGCTTCGCTTCCTGCGCTTGACGCCGCGAAACGCGCCGGCGCCAAATGACGGTCCCCCCTTCACGGAGATCCATCAAAAGCTTGCCGAGGCGGCGGCGGAGCGGCTGGCGCGTTGGCTGTACAAGTTGCAGGAACATCGCGACGCCCACATTCGCAAGACCTTGCCTTCCAGCATTTTCCAGTCCCTGGACCGCATTGAGGTGTGTGAAAACCTCCATCAAGCCCTGGAATGGCGCATCGGTCCCTGTCGCTGCCTGGTACGCCTGCGGGACAAGCGGGAACGAGGCGACGGAAACCTCGAAGAGGTGCTGGACCGCTGGTTCGTCAGCGACCATTCCGATTCCCTGTGGCCGCAGTATCGCACGCGGGATGATCCCGATTCCGGACTGGTGTGGCGCGAAGGACGGACCCAGGTGATCGCCGACGTTCCCGCCGAGCGCCAACGGCGAATCGACAACGGCCAACAGCCGGACCAATGGATGAACGAAGCGGGTTGCGCCGTTATCGTCTCCATGAGCTTGACGAAGGCCAGCCCTTTTCGGTCCGTCACCTACTCGACGAACTTCTATCGGGAAATGGTCGGCATTTTGGCGGTGATCCGAGACAATCCCCACAGCTTCTTGCCTTCGGACATCAAGTTCGTCGAGCAGATGGCGGAACTGGCGGGTCCGGCCTTCGTCAAGTTGGCCCAGACGGAGGAGGACCACATTCAGGACTCGCTCAACTGCGCCCTTATCAACTACTTTTTCAACCGCCTGAAAAAGATGCCACCACATGCGGCGAGCGCGCAGTTGTTGCTGGAGATCAACACGGCCCTCACCCTGGGAGTCGGCGGGGCCGTCGGCTACGTCTGGCGGGTCGAGGACACTTCCGGCAAGCTGCTGCGCGGTCTGGAGCCGGCCGACGCGCCCGCCCCGCAAGACGTTCCCTGGGCGGCGCTACAGCAGGAACTGGGGGACCGCCACTTTCTCGTGGTGTCCGACATCGACGGCGATAAACGCCTGAAATGTCTTCTCGACGCTCTGCCCAACAAACAGGGCGCGCGCTATCAGAACTGTCAGCGGGCATGCATCCTGCTGGACCGCACCGAGCACCTACGCATTCTGCATCCCGCGCTGTTCTTTCTGGTGGTGCTTCCGCCGCAACGCCTCAGTTACGAGCGCGTCGAACACCTGTTCCGCAATCTGATCACCACCGTGATTTATCGCGATTAGCCCAGCCGCCAACGCGACGCCGTGCTTCACTCCGCCGCCAGGCTGACCGTTCCGGTCTGTCCCATCAGGTAGGCGCGCAGGTCGCAGAAGATTTGCGTGCAGATGTTGCGCCAGGCCATGCTGGCGTTGAGGTCGGTGCCGGGCGCCCGGAACCGCACCGTGATGCGCAGCTGATTTTCGCGGACGGGATCGGCGTGATCCAGACGCAGCTCCACGTCGATGCTTCCCGAACGCCGGCCGATGCCCAACCACGACAAGCCCTGGCGCGGCGCCGAATAAACGCTGCCGCGGCCGCCGATGCGGACGTGAATGCGGCCGGGCACGCTCTCGACCATCTCGCCGCCGACATCCTGAATGAAGCCGCGCAGCTTGTACTCGGCGATGCGCTCCGGCATCCAGGCATGAAGGTAATGCACCACGGCGAACGGATCGTGCGGCTCACTGTCGGCCGCTTCCGTCGCGGCGGGCATGGACGCGGGGATCGGCACCGCTACGGTGTGTTCCAATGCGGCCGGCTCACCCCCCGCTCCCATTGTCGATTCCGGCGGCAAACGAGGACCGGCAACGGTCTCCGGCTCAGAAGCGGAAAGGGAGGCAGCGGTGCGCGTCAGGGCCGCCTCGTACAGTTCGGTCAGCTCGCGGGCGCTGCGCGGGCGGTCGTCGGGGTGTTTGGCCAGGCACATTTGCACCACGCGCTCGATCTCCGGCGCCACCTGGACCTCCGCAGCCGCGAACGAGAACGGCGGCGGCTCCTCGGTGACGTGCGCCAGCAGCAGATCCATCGTCGAGCGGCCGGCGAACGGCTGCCGCCCCGTTAGCAGCTCGTACAGGATGACGCCGACACTGTACAGATCGCCTCGGCCGTCCATCTCGTCGCCGCGAGCCTGTTCCGGACACATGTAGCCGGGCGTGCCGACGGCGAATTCGGTGTGCGTCTGCGTGATCTTGGCCATCTGGTCCGGCGTCAGCAGCTTGGCCAGGCCGAAATCCATGACCTTGAGCAACTCATAGGGCGTATCGGGATCGACGATCATCAGGTTGGCCGGCTTCAGATCGCGGTGGACGATGCCGACGCCGTGGGCGGCTTGCAGCACTTCACACAGTTGATAGAGCAGCCGGCCGGCGCGGGCGGGCGTGAGCCGGCCATTGGTTTGCAGCAGACGATCGAGGCTGACGCCGCGGATGTACTCCATGACGATGCACGGCCCTTGCGGATCGTTGAGCGAGGCGTCGTAGAGGGTGACGGCGTAGGGATGCTGGAAGCGCGCCATCAGCAGCGTTTCGCGCGTGAAGCGCTCGCGGAACTTGGGATCGGCGGCGATGTGGTCGTGCATGACCTTGACGACCACTTGCCGTCCCAGGTCGAGCTGACGAGCCAGGTAGACCCGACCCATGCCGCCTTCACCGAGGAGACGAATCGTCTCATACCGCCCCATGAAAACGCGGCTGAGCATGGAGTATCTTCCGCTGGTCCCGAGGAAGGGGAGCCTGTGCCTGCTGCAAGTGTAGGTCACAAATTCCAGTTCTGAGTGAAATACACGAAATTCGTCTTTCACTCAGAACTCAGCACTCAGAACTCAGAACTTTTACTCGCCGCCCCTCGACGCGCAGGCGTCCTTGCGCGAACCATCCGATGGCATCCGGATACGCCTCGCACTCGGCGGCGAACACGCGCGCCGCCAGGCTTTCCGGCGTATCGTCGTCCAGCACCGGCACGACGCGCTGCGCGATGATTGGGCCGTGATCGTACTCGTTGTCGGCGAAGTGGACGGTGCAGCCGGACACCTTGACGCCCGCTTCCAGCACGGCGCGATGGACCGCCAGGCCGTGATAGCCCTTGCCGCAAAAGGCCGGGATCAGCGCGGGGTGAATGTTCATCACGCGGTTGAGAAAATCATCGGGGATGTGCAGCAGTTGGAGGAAGCCGGCCATGCAAACGAGATCGACGCCGGCCGTCCGGCAGTGCGCGAAGATGCGGGCGCTGAACTCTTCGCGCGAGGCGCACGCCTTGCGTTCGACGACGAAGGCGGGGATGCCGGCCGCGCGAGCGCGGGTCAGTCCGAAGGCGTCGGCCTTGTTGGCGACAACGACAGCGACCTCGGCGCGCAGCGTGCCGGCGGCGATGCGGTCGAGGAGGTTTTGCAGCGTCGTGCCGCCGCCGCTGAGCAGGACGGCGAGGCGAAGGGGAGTGTGCATAACGGACCTCTAGCGCTGGCGAGCCGGGAGCGTGAGCGACCGGAGGAAAAACCGCGATGCGATCAGTCGCTCCTCGATGGGGATAGCATAACAGGCGTTCGGCAATCGGCGAGCGCGGAGGTTCGGCGATGCTCTTCAAGTGGGGAACCGAACGAGAAGTTCAGCAGCCGGGGCTACTCGCAAACCAGGATGCAGCGGAACGCCGTAAGGCGGCCCCGGTCAGGTGCAGCGCCTAGTTCGACCTGGCTTACTCTCGGGCAGCAACTCGAACGAATCCGGGGTCTGGGTGGCGAGCTTGAGAGCGTACCCCGCCCGCGCCAGCTCAAGCGCCTGTGGCAGCACCGGCATGCCCGGAACCTTGCCTGCCGCCAGCCGCCTGCGGACATGATACTGGATGCGGTTGGACAGCGTCTTGAGCGCCTCCCAGTTGACCCCGTCATCCACCCCCAAGCCCGCGCTCGGGCCTGGCTCTGGTGGCCAAAGTGCGACCTGGTGACGACCCGCCCGCAAACCCCGCCCAGGTACAGCTGCATCAGCGCGCCGCCCTCGATGCAGTGGCGGAAGGTGTGCCCCTCACAGTGCGCCGGGTCGAGGGCGAACCGCCTGATGGTCAGGTCGCGCATGACGGACGGCGACCACAATTGGAGCTGGACCGCGTAGCCGTTGCCGTGCGAGTCCTTGCCGATCGGGAAGGCCGCGGCCAACTCGTCGGTCGAGTGGAACTCCCGCAATTCGGCACCGTACTCCGAGTACGACTCGAACACCCGGACGTCCGTGGACGAGAACAGGAAGTCGAGGACGGCCCGTTGGTCGGCCCCCGCAGCGAAGAAGTCCAGGTTCGCCGACCTCGTCATCCGATGCGCCCTCCCTCATCGAACAAGGTATTAGGTCACGCACAAGCGCGATCCAGCAAGGGAACCGCGCGTTCTGGCACAGGCGTGCGCGACCTAGCAGTACAGCGCGGGTTCCCTGATGGCCGATAACTCTGTTATTCGGGAGGGAATCCGATGACAGAACAAGAAATTGCCGGCGTGGGGCCGGCCTTCGCGGCTTATCTGGGACGCTACCGTGCTTGCTTCCTCCAAAA
>DATBGU010000170.1:0-44081 GCA_036557825.1 Gemmataceae bacterium | reverse complement strand
GCTCTCGGAAACCCCCCGGTTTCCGTTCTCCGTGCCAACCGCTTCGTTCGCCTCGGCCGCGGCAGCAGACCAGCCAGGCAACTTTGGTCTTTCTTTTCACTCAAGGTTCCGGTGGAAAGCGGAGCGGCTATAACCGCGGATTTCCGACAGGTCAAGACCGATTCCAGTTGGCGGCCGATTGAAATTCATCGCCCCGGTTTCTACGATTGGGGTAGTGCCTAGGGGGGGCACACTTCCTGTCTGTTCACCATCTCTCGCTCAATGACGCGCGGGCCACGGAACTAAGCGCCTCGGAAGGAGGGCATCACCATGATGCGCAGCTGCTCGCAGTGTCGGAAAGAGTTCACGCCGCAAGAGCTATCCCGGGAGGACTCCAAGGGGTTGGAAGCCGAACGCAAGGCCCTGGGTTTGGAGGGGGTGCTGTTCCGTTACTACACCTGCTCGGCCTGCGGCCATTCCGACATCTTCGTGGATGTTCGTCCCCTGGAGGGCGAATCCGAAGAGGCGTTTCTGCGCCGCCGCGACGAGTTGGAGTCCACCGTCAAGGGCCTGGAAGGCGAGGGGGTCAACGTCGTCCTCGTCGCGCGGAAGTGAGGGCCCAATCGCTGAGGATGCATTGTCCTCTTCTCGCCGGGTGTGTAATTGGCGAGCCGGGAGCGTGAGCGACCGGAGCTTGCCTCCGGTCGCTCACACTCCCGGCTCACCAAACACTCTTCCCTCCGGTTGCTGATGCTCCCAGCTCGCCAGCAGTTCGACAGAGCATTACCGCCTCTAATTGCGCTTGCGGCTTGGCGGCTGTGACTTACAATTGAGAAACACTCTTTTCCAACCTCTCCCGCCGGGAGGTCTTGCAGGGCAGTCGGTACGCCGAGATCGCCTCGGGAAGGCGACCTTGCTTCCTTGCAACGTCGCAACGAATCGAGACAGGCCTATCCACGGAAGGTTGCCTCGCCTCTTACTCAGGGTCGCAGCGGCGCCTTCCGCCCTCAGCGAATGATGGCGGAACGTCTCCGCTCTCCGTCGAGGTGAGCCATGAGCGCGAAGTCTCTCCCCGAGACGCCTCCGCCGTGTGAAATCTCCGTGTGCGCCGACGCTGTGCCGCCGTTCGTGGCCTCGACGCCGCTGCCGCCGCGGAGCGATGGATGCGTCACTCAGCCGGCGCTTCCTCCCGCGCGCGACGAACTGCCGTCCGTGCCGGGCTACCAGATCCTGGAGGAGCTGGGCGAGGGCGGCATGGGCGTCGTCTACAAGGCGCGCCACCTGGCGTTGAAACGCCTGGTGGCCCTGAAGATGATTCGCGCCGCCCGAGCCGGCCGCAAAGCCCGCGAACGCTTCCGTCTGGAGGCCGAGTCCATCGCGCGCTTGCAGCATCCCAATATCGTGCAGATTTACGAGGTCGGTGAATGCGACGGCTGGCCGTTCTTCTCGCTGGAATACATGGAAGGCGGTAGCCTCGACGGCCGACTCGACGGCCGACCCCTCGACGCGCGGCAGGTCGCCGAACTGATTCTCCCGCTGGTCCGCGCCATTCAGTACGCCCACGATCGTGGGATCATCCATCGCGATCTCAAACCGGCGAATATCCTCCTCGCGATGCAGAATGAACGACAAGAAGCGTCTGCATTCCGCATTCTGAAAGTTGCCGACTTCGGCCTGGCCAAGCAACTCGATGAGGAAGTACGGCTTTCGCGTGACGGCGATCTCCTCGGCACTCCCAGCTACATGGCGCCCGAACAGGCCGGCGGACACGGTCAGGAAGTCGGCCCGCGCACCGATGTCTATGCCCTGGGCGTGATTCTCTACGAGTTGCTCACCGGACGGGCGCCGTTTTTGGCGCGCTCCGCCGAGGAGACGCTGAAACAGGTGTGCGATCAGGAAGCCGTGCCGCCGCGCCGCCTGGTGGGACGCCTGCCGCGCGACATCGAAACGATCTGTCTGAAGTGTCTGGAAAAACAGCCGGCGCGGCGCTATGGAAGCGCGGCGGCGCTGGCCGAGGATCTGCGGCGCTTCCTCGCCGGCGAGGCGATCCAGGCCCGCCCGATTGGCTGGGGCGAGCGCGGCGTCCGCTGGGCGCGGCGACATCCGGCCTGGGCGACGCTGGTGGGCTGTCTTCTGCTGGCGGGCGGCGGCGCGGCGGGAGCCATTCCCGTTCACATCCACGTCCTGAAGGCGGAGGTGCGCGAGAGCAAGGAAGAAATTCACCGTCTCAATCGGGAGAACCTGCGCGAGCGCGTTCAGACCATGCTGCGCCAGGGGAGGAGAGAGCACGCGCGCGGCGAATGGACGGACGCGCGCATGCACTTCACGCAGATTCTGGAGAGCCTCGGCGCCCACGCGGATCTGATGGATGACGATTTGTCCCGCGGGCAAGAGCAAGCGCGCGCCGAGCTGGCGGCGGTGGAACGTCAACTCGATCAACTCAAGGCGAGCGAAGAGCGGCGGCGGAATTATCAGGAGTTGTTCCGCTGGCGCGACGAGGCGTTCTTCCTGCTCAACCGCGATCTGTTCACGCCGGCAGCGACCAATCCCGTCGAGAGCATCAAGGCGGCCGAGCAGGGACTAGCCTTGTTCGGCATGGCGGAGGAGACGGCGGGCGCGACGGATTTCCAAGGTTACAGCGCCGCCGAGAGGGAGGAACTGCGCGCCGGGCTGTTTGAGCTGCTGTTGATCCAGGCCGAGGCGGCGGCGCGTCCGTCGCTCCATGCGGCGGAGCAGCGGGGCGAGCAGGTGGACAGGGCGCTGGCGCTCCTCGATCGCGCCGATCGGCTGGCCATCGATCCCGCGATCGTCCACGGAAGGCGGGCGCGTTATCTGCGGCAACGAGGAAGAGACGGCGAGGCCGAACGAGAGCGACGGAAGGCGGAAGCAGCGCCGCCGCGGACGGCGCTGGGCTGGTTCCTGCACGGTCAGGATCTGGGGTTGGGTGAGTCGCAGCGCACGGCAGCGATCCGGGCGTTCGACGAGGCGCTACGGCAGCGCGGCGATCTGTTCTGGGCCCACTTCCTCCGTGCCTTGGCCTATCAGAAACAGGGTGAGCCGCGCGAGGCCCACGCCAGCCTGACTGTGTGCGTATCGCGCCGCGACGGCTTCGTTTGGAACTACCTGCTGCGCGGACTGCTGCGAATCGAGTTGGGCGAGTTTCAGGCTGCGCGGGCGGACTTTGACAAGGCCCAGGCGCTGCAACCGGACGCGGAGGCGCGCTACGTCCTGTGGCTCAATCGCGGCACGCTGGCGCTGAAGGAGCGCAAGGCAGACGAGGCGATTCGCGCCTTCGAGGAGGCCGTGCGCGAAAAGCCTCCGATGTATCAGGCTCACGTCAACCTCGCCGAGGCGCACGCCCAGCGGAATCAACTGAGCGAGGCCGTCGTCTGTCTGGACCGGGCCATCGACTTGAAGCCGGGCGATGCCAATCTTCATCGCACGCGGGCGCTGCTCGAACAGCGTCGCGGACGGCCGCGGGTCGCGCTGAAGGATCTGGAAGAGGCCATCCGGCTGACGCCGCGCGATCGTCCGTCGCTGGAGTTGGCGCGTTACCACTTCGAGCGCGGGGCGGTGCTGTTTTTGGACGATCAATTCCGCGCCGCCGTGCAAGCGTTGGACGAGGCGCTGGCGGTGGACGTGCCGATGTCGCCGGACGGCCGCGACGCCGAGCGAGAACGGCTGCGGGCGAACATCTATCTGCTTCGCGCCCAGACGCTCCTGAAGTTGGCGAATTACAAGGGAGCGCGGACCGCCTTCGACAATTACCTCCAGCACGGCGCCGCCACGGCCGCCGTCTGGCGTCAGCGCGCCGCCGTCAATCTCAAACTGGAGGATTACAAGGGCGTTTTGGAGGATTGCACGCAGGCGCTGGGGCAAGAGAAAGACGCCGAGACGTTCTGTCTGCGCGGCTGTGCCTACCTGCACTTCCATCTGCCGAAATTGGCGCTGCGCGATTTCGAGGCGGCCCTTGGCTTGCATCCCGATTACGGCGAGGCGCTGGCGTGGCGTGGCCTGGCGCGCATCCAGACCGGCGACAGCCGGCAGGGCATCGCGGATGCCCGGCAAGCCGTGAAGCGAAGTCCGAAGTCGGCGGAGGTGCGCCTGCAGGCGGCGCGCGTGCTGGCGCTGGCGGTGGACGCCGACGGGCGAGCGGAGCATCGGACCGAGGCGCTGACGCTGCTGCGCCAGGCCGTCGAGTTGATCGCGGACCCGGAAGCGCGAACGGCATTCTGGCTGGGCAGGGTTCGACGAGATAGTGCCCTGTCCTCGCTCATGGGCGGCGCGGACTTCCGCGACTTGGATCAACGGTTTGGCCAGCCGCGACGCTGAATTCAAAGACGAGATCGTATTCCTTCCCAAGAGAGGTATCCGGCATGTTCTCGCTTCGAGGCTCGTGGTTCTCGCGCGACACCGTCCCGCGCGCGCCGCGGCGGCTCCTTCCGCCGCCGAGTGTGGAGCCTTTGGAGGATCGCCTCGCTCCCTCGGCTGGCCTGCTTTTCTGGCTTATGCCGAAGGTGGAGGAAAGATCGAGCGATCATCCGTGGATCGCGAGGGAAGCTCCCCTCCGCTCGGAGGCGAGAAATTGGGATTCGATCCGCGAGGATGTACGCCGCGACGACGACGCCAACCACCCTTTCCTGGCCACCCTGGCGGCGCGCGCCGACGGACTGAATCTCGGTGGCGGACGCCTGCTTTCCGCGCTGATCGATCTGAATGCCGTTCCCGCCGCGCCGGTTGTTCCGCTGGGAACGGTCCTCGCTTCGACCTCCCAGATGCCGCCGGTGGAGAAATCGCCCAGCCTACCGATGCCTATCTCCGCGAGCGCTTCCGCCGCCGCTTCGCAAGGGTCCGTCGCCTATTTGCCGAAGCGTCCGGCGACGGGTGACGCGCTGGGTTTTCCGACGTTCAACCCCTCGGTGCGGAAACCGGCAGGGAAAGACCGGCCGTTGAACTTCGCGCTGAGTCCGTTCGACCCGTCGGGTCTGGACATCGTACCGATGCCGGTGCCGCGCGGTCTGGAAGAGAAACTCGCGGACTTGCTCGGCGATCCCCAGCTCGCGCCGCGAGACACGTCGACGGATGACGTGCTCGGCGCGGCCAACGACCGAGACCAGGCCGCCTTTCGGGATGCGGTGCGGCAAATGCTGCAAGAGGGCAGCACATTTTCGCGCACGGGTCCGCAACGGGCCGACAACCTCGCCCCCCTCACTGCCGCGGAGAGCAGTCCGCCGAATACGGCAACAGATGACATTTTCAGCGCCGGAACGCCCCTCGATCCGACATCCGACGACGCGGCCGAAGAGACGGGAGTCTCGCCGGCCACGCGCTCGGTGCTGGCATTCCTCGCGGCCGGAGCGGGCCTCGTCGGTCAATGGACCGCGCAACGGGAACCACGTCCGAGACGACACCGTTGTTGAGACAGCGATCCTTCCGCCCCGATCCCGTGTCCGTGAAATGACCGAAGGCATCCCGGTCCCTATAATCAATCCCCGTTGTCTTCGTGTACGGCGGACGAGTCGAGGGACGAAACGAAAAAAGGGCGAAGCATCATGGCGGACTGGCAGCGAACACATACGTGCGGCGAGTTACGGCAATCGCAGGTCGGACAGACGGTCGTGCTCAACGGCTGGGTGAACAGCTATCGCGCCTATCCCGATCAGGTCTTCGTCGATTTGCGCGACCGCTATGGATTGACGCAGGTGGTCTTCGAGGCCGACCACTCCGAACTATTCTCCGTGGCCCAGGACATCCGCGACGAGTGGGTGCTGTCGGTGGGTGGGCGGGTTCGCGAACGACTGCCGGGCAAGCACAACGAGAAGCTGGCGACCGGCGACATCGAAGTGGTGGCCGAGCAATTGCAGATCCTCAACCGCTGTCCGACGCCGCCGTTTCCAGTCATGTCGGTGCCGTTGCTAACGGGTTTCAGCGATCCCGAACTGGCCGGCGAGGATCTGCGTTTGCAGTATCGCTACCTCGACCTACGGCGGCCGACCCTCCAGCGCACGCTCGCCATGCGCCATCGTCTCAACAAAGTCATCCGCGATTACCTGGACGCGCAGGGCTTTTTGGAATTGGAGACGCCGCTTCTGGGCCGCAGTACGCCGGAAGGAGCGCGCGATTATCTCGTCCCCAGCCGCGTTTCCCACGACGAGCAGACGGGCCGGCCATACTGGTACGCCCTGCCGCAATCGCCGCAATTGTACAAGCAGCTCCTCATGGTGGCCGGCTACGACAAGTATTTTCAGATCGCCCGCTGTCTGCGCGACGAGGATTTGCGCGCCGACCGGCAGCCGGAGTTCACGCAGCTCGACCTGGAGATGTCGTTCGTCGAACAGGACGACGTGCTGAAACTGATCGAGGGGCTGATCGCGGAGGTCTTCCAGTGCTGCCTCGGCGTGACGCTGCCGCTGCCGGTGCCGCGCTTGCGATACGCCGACGCCATGCTCAAGTACGGCAGCGACAAGCCGGACCTGCGCTTCGGTTTGGAGATCGTCGAGTTGACCGACCTGGCGGCGGCGAGTGAGTTTCGGCCGTTTGTGGACGCCGCCGCTTCCGGCGGAAAGGTGCGCGGCCTGAACGCCAAGGGCGCGGCCGGGACATTCTCCCGCAAGGGGCTGGATGAACTGACTGCCTTTGTGAGTCAATACCGGGCCAAGGGGTTGGCGTGGATCAAGGTCGAGACGGAAACGCTGACGGGTCCGGTCGTCAAGTCCCTGACAGCGGATTGTCAGTTGGAATTACGCCGGCGCCTCGGGGCGGAGCCGGGCGACCTGCTTTTGCTGGTGGCGGACACGGAGGACGTGGTTTGCGCCGCGTTGGGCGCGCTGCGCGTGCATCTGGCCGGTGTGCTGAAATTATTCTCGACGCCGTGGGAGCGCCACGCGGTCGAGGCGGAGCGGGCGAAGAAAGAAAGGCGGTCGCCGAAGCCGCTGGAGTTCCGCCCGGACGATTTCAAGGCCGCGTGGATCGTCGATTTCCCCTCGTTCATTTGGGACGACGAAGAGAAGCGGTGGGCGGCCAATCACCACCCGTTCACGGCCCCGCGCGACGAGGACTTGCCCATCCTGGAGAGCGAGACGGGGAAGGTGCGGGCCAAGGCGTACGATCTCGTCCTCAACGGCTACGAGGCGGGCGGCGGCAGCATCCGTATCCACAGCCCCGAAGTGCAGGCGCGCCTGTTCGCCGTGCTGGGCATGTCGCCGGAGCAGGCCCGGCAGCGCTTCGGATTTCTGCTCGACGCGCTGAAGTACGGCGCGCCGCCGCACGGCGGCATCGCGCTGGGGCTGGACCGTCTGACCATGATCCTGACCGGCACCACGAACATTCGCGATGTCCTCGCCTTTCCGAAGAACCAGAAGGCGCGCGACCTGATGACGGGAGCGCCGGCGGCGGTGGACGCACGGCAGCTCAAGGAGTTGGGGTTGTAGTATCCAGCGCGGCTTGCTGGTCGGCCAATCGCATCGCCGCGCTCCTGGTTCGCCCACCTCGTTGTTGAGGCGCGGACGCCTCTCCTTCGTTTGTACCCTACCCAAGTGGAACAAACCAATGATTCTCGGCGAATCTGGCTCGCCGCGCCCTTCGCTGGTAGGATGGGGCGAAGACGTCAAAACCCAGCGAGGAGAGTTGCCCATGTTCGGGAGATGGTCGCGCCAGAAGAACAAACCGAGCCCACCCATCGCGCTGCCCGACCTCGACGATCAGGTTACGGCTCACTGGAACCGCGGCGCCGCGCCACCCCTTGCACCGCCGGCGAACGCGCAGGCCGACAGCCTGGAGTTCGATCCCGCACCGGCTTACCGCGCGGGCAAAACCAAGGAACACCGGCGCGGACGGCGCCGGTTCCTGGTGAGCTTGCTCCTTGGGCTGGCGTTGGCACCGATCGCGGTCGCCGGCGCGTATTACTTGATGCGCTACATCAATCCGGTGAGGCGCGCCACGGAATCGCTCGGCGAGCGGATGACTTTCGGCCAGGAGGACCAGGAAGAGATTTTTTATACGGAGGATATTTCTTCGGACGAAGTCCGACGACTCGGCTCTTTCTTGCAGCGTGAAGGACTCTTTGGCGACTCCCGCCTCAAGAGCGTGCGCCTGTCGAAAGACGGCGACAACTATGTGGTCGGCTTCGCACTGGAATGGAACAACTGGCGAGATGACAATGTGGCCGCTGATTTCCGCGATCTGCTGCCGCGCCTGTCACGCGGGGCGTTCAACGGCCGTCCGGTGGAGATTCATTTGTGTGCGCGGCAACCCGACTCGAAAGGCCGAGCGATGCCCACGATGCGCGTTATTCGAGCTGACGTCGAGCGCTAAGTTCGAGTCACTCCCGAAATCTTCCCTCGACTCCGTCAATGCCAACGGCTGAATCAGGGCGGTGGGGGTGGAATGCTCAAGCCGCTCAGACCAACAACCTGGCAGGTTGTGCCGGCCATCTTGTTGACGAGCTTGATGTCCGCTGTGATAAGCGGCATTCCCAGACGCTGCGCTGCTGCCGCGTAGCAGGCATCGTAAGCCGTGATCTTGTGCGCGATCGCCAGGTCGAGCGCATCCGTCGCCAACGTCGTGACGGGGATTCGCTGAAGTGCCAGGGCGGCAAGCGTTGCGAGATTCAACTGGGCATCCACCGGCGGATAACCCGAATGCTGGACGTGCTTCCACAGGATGTTCGCGCATTCGATATCGAACAGATCGGGAACGAAGAAACGCGCGGAAGGATCGTAGGCCAGGTGCGCGAACAGGGCGTGAGCTTGACTGGAGAGCAGTTCCGCGATGACCAGCTTGATGGCTACACTGGCGTCCACCACGCAGGCGATCGGAGTCGTAATCATCGCCCTCGGTCCTCCGCCAGCATGGTGACGCTGTCGGGAGTGCCGGGGGGAGGCGTGAAACTGCGCCGCCGTAGATCGGCCAGCAGTTCCGCTTGCAAACGAAAGGGAGGTTGCGCAAGCAGGAGACGATGGAGCACGACGACCGTTTCCGTTTCGAGCGTGGTATGGTGTGCCGCGGCCAACTGCTGGAGCCGTTCGTAAACTTCATTCGGCACATTTTCCAGATGAAGTACCGGCATCTCAAGAACTCCAAATCGCGTTATAACCGTACGAAGTCAGCACTTCATTGTACGCGATTCCCAACGTGCAAGTCATTCCGGAAGGCGTTCTTCCGGCTCTGCCAACGTGATCCCGGCGGCGTTCAACCGTTCGCGCAGCGCCGCGACGTTCTCCTCCGTCACCACCAGCGCCGTCGGACCCAGCCGTTCCGCAATCAGCTCGCGCGTCTGCGGCCATTGCATCAGCCCGTCGGCCAGTTCCTCCGCGGCGACGTGCAGCACCAGATGCCGTCGCAGCTGCGGTACTTCTGCCTGGCCCGCCGTCATCAGCAGCCGCGCCGCCGCCGGCAGCGGCTGGCCCGTCCGCTGACGAAACCATATCTCCAACGCCGTCAGTGCCATACCGCCCGAACGCCCCGCGCGCAGCGATTCGGGCGTCAGACGATACGGACGCCGGCCATTCGCCGAGGAGCCGCCGACCAACTCCGCGAAGCGCGGCAGCTCCGTTTCCAGCAGCAGGTCCGAACGCGCCAGGTCCACCGAGAGCGTCACGCCGTCCGATTCGACGTGGACGCATTTCTCCGGCGGCAGAGCGTAATCGCGTGTGCCGGTCAGACGGAAGTGGCGAAACTCGATGCCCTCCTCGCCGGCGGCCACCGCCAGACGATCCGACAAGCGAACCGCCGGCAGGCCGCGCGCCAGCGCCTCATTCAGATCGTCCGCGTTGCCGAACTCCAGCAATGTCGCCGACGGATACACGGTGATACGATCGCGCTTGTTCGACCAAGTGCGCAGCGAATCGAGCACCGCCGGCGGAATACCGCGCGTGCCGTGCTGCTCCAGCGTCAGACGGATGCTGTCGAACGTCTGTCCCGCTTCGAGGGCGCGGTAGACCGTCTCCGGTTGCAGTTGCAGCGTGCAGGCCGCGCCGAGGTTCTCCCAGGCCGCGAACTGCGTCAAGCGCGCGATCAGACCGCTCGTTAGTCCCTGCCGGTAGGCGACGATCTGCAAATTCGGCTGTACCAGCAGCGTTTGCGTGTGCGCAGATTCCACGTTCGGCGCCTCGCCCAGCCCTAGCAGCCAACGGCCGGTCGGAGACAGCCGCACACGCCACACGCCGCCCGGTGGAACCGGCGTCTCGCCGGTCGGTGCACGCACCGCCTGCACCAGCCGCAGCGGATACGCCACACCGAGCAGGAACGTCTCCAGCCACGGCTTCTGTCGCGACGGACGCAGCGATTCGTTGGTCCAGTACGGATGCTGCTCCACGATCCACTGCTCGATCGTCTCCGCCGGTACCGACGCTCCCTCCGGCAGACGCGACAACAACAGGAAGGCGAGCAGGTACGCTGACGGGAACGGATTGCCGGCCGGCGCTTCGCCGTCGCGCCAGCCGTCCAGCGGGTTCCAGGTGGACAATCGCGGCAGATCGGTCCACAGCGACTCCAGCGCCGCCGCCAGTCCCTTGTCCCATATCGCCGGCATTGCCGCGGCCCGCAGTTCGCCCTCCGCCTCCTCGACAATGCCCTCCAGCTTCGCCAACGCGACGGCCAGAAAGGCGGCGTCCGGTACGTCCACCAGCCGATCCGCCGGCGCGGAGTTGAGCAGGGCGTCCTGCCCAAGCCGCTCGAAGTCGCGTTTGAAGAACCCGCCTTGCTGCGTGCAGCGCAGCGGCGCGGCGGCCACTTGCTGCCACAGCACCGACATCCGCAAAAGCCACTCCAGGCCGTCGGCTTCCACCCCTTGCGGACGAGCGGCGCTGTCGCCGTCGGACAGGTCGGGCAGGCCGAAATCCTCTCCGAGGGCGCGGGCGGCGATTTGCGGCGGCGCGAACACCAGCAAACCCGTCGAACCCGGCGCACCCATCCACTGCTCGAAACTTTTAATCTTCCGCGCCGGCCCGCCGTTGCGTCCGGGTGTTCCCTCCTCGCAATCCAGGCGTGGATACAGCAGCCCCGCTTCGAGCAGTTCCAGTACGGGTTGCAGGCCGTCGCTGTGCCCTAGCGCGATCGCCAACTCAACGAGATTGCCGAGGTGCCAGCACGGTTGTCGGCTGTGGCCGATCAGCGCCAGCACCTGGCGAGCGGCCGGCGTTCGGTCTTGTAAACGGCGGTCGATGACGGCGGGGTTGGAAAGGATGGCGGCGCCGCGCTCGATGAGTTCTTCAGCGGGCCACTGGTTGCGCGGCTTGACCAGACGCGCGGCCACCTGACGCAGCAACGCCGCGTCGTAACACGTCAGCGTCCGCCGCTGCAATTCAGACCACAAGGCAGGATCGACAACAGGCATTTCATTCCATCAGTAGTCCGCAGTCAGTAGTCCGCAGTCCGCAGCAAAGACAGACAATGGATTTGCTGCGGACTGCGGACTACTGACTGCGGACTTGGGGGGTGTGTCCCATCTTTTGCAGTTCCTGGATCACCGACTCGACGCGGCCGGGGCGGATGAGCAGAACGCGATCAGTCAGCCGGCCCACGATGTCCTGGGCCAGTTTCTTGCGGGCCAGCAGTTCCTCGGCCAGCACGGCGTCCTCGGTCTGCACCAGGCAAACGCGGCGGTGCAGCTTCACCGGAATGCGAGCGCCCGACGCCGGGCGAACGGGATCAGTCAGCATTGCCAGGCATCTCCCAAAAAGGAACTAACCACAGAGTCACAGAGGACACAGAGAAAGACACAGAACAAAAACAAATCAATTTTCCAATTCAAATCGCGGTGTTTTCCTCTGTGTTCTCTGTGACTCTGTGGTTAGTTCCTCAATCAGCCGGCCGCGCGGGCGTCGTCGAGCATCTCGGCCCCGTCAAGAATCTGATAGCTGTATCCCTGCTCGGTCAGGAACAGTTGCCGATGATGGGCGAAGTCCTGTTCGCGGGTGTCGCGGCTGACGAGCGTGTAAAAATGGGCCACCTCGCCGCCGCTCTTGGGTCGCAGGATGCGCCCGAGACGCTGCGCCTCCTCCTGCCGCGAACCGAACGTGCCCGATACCTGGATCAGCACGTTGGCGTCCGGCAGATCGAGCGCGAAGTTGCCGACTTTCGACAGGATCAGCGAACGCACCTCGCCGGTGCGGAACCTGCCGTACAGATCCTCGCGGTCGGCGCTGCTTGTCTGGCCGGTGATGAGCGGGATGTTGAAACGCTTGCGCAGTTGCCGCAGTTGCTTCAGGTATTGTCCGATGATGAGCACGCGGCTGTCGGCGTAGCGGTCCAGCAGACAGGCGACGACGTCGTCCTTGGCCGGGTTCTCGCTGGCGATGCGGTACTTGTTGCGCCACTCGGCGACGGCGTACTCCATGCGCAGCGGCTCCGGCATGGCCACGCGCACCTCGGCGCACGTCGCCTCGGCGATCCAACCCTTCGTCTCCAGCTCGCGCCACGGCACATCGTACTTCTTCGGCCCGATGAGGCTGAACACGTCCGCCTCGCGGCCGTCCTCGCGCACCAGTGTGGCCGTCAGGCCCAGCCGCCGCCGCGCCTGAATGTGCGCCGTCACGCGGAACACCGGGGCCGGCAGCAAATGTACCTCGTCGTAGATAATCAGACCCCAATCGCGGCGATCAAACAGGCGAAAGTGCGGAAATTCCTCGCTCTTTTCCGGCCGGTACGTCAGGATCTGATAGGTGGCCAGCGTGACGGGCGCGATGTCCTTGGTTTCGCCGGTGTACTCGGCGACTTGCTCCTCAGTTAGATCGGTCTTGTCGAGGATCTCGCGCCGCCACTGCTTGACGGCGGTGATACCGGTGGTCAGCACCAGCGTCGAGCGGTTCATCAGGGCCATGGCGGCGATGCCGACAATGGTCTTGCCGGCGCCGCAGGGCAGCACAATGACGCCGCTGCCGCCGCGCACGTCGCCGCCGGCATAAAAAATGTCCGCCGCGTCGCGCTGATAATCGCGGACGTGGAACGGCATCCCCTGGCGCGTCAGGGTGCGCAGGCGGGTCGGCAGCGATGCGCCTTCGGTGTAGCCGGCGAGATCCTCGGCCGGATAGCCGACGGCGATGAGCGCCTGCTTGAGGACGCCGCGATGGCCGGGGTCGATGAGGAAGCTGTTCCGGTCGAGGCGTTCGCCGAGATAATCGCGCACGCGCGGCTGCCGGGCCAGTTCCTCCAGCAACGGCTCGTCCGCACACACCAACCGCAGTGCCGCTGGACCTTCTTCCGCCTGCACGTTGGCCCGTTCGAGCTTGACTCGCCCGTAGCGGCCGACCAGTTCGCCGATGTCGGCGGCGAGGTTGGACGGCAGGGGAAACTTGCTGTACTGGCCGAGCACGTCGAGCATGGCTTGGGCGCTCATGCCGGCGGCGGCCGCGTTCCACAGCGACAACGGCGTCAGGCGATAGGTGTGGATATGTTCGGGGCTTTTCTCCAGTTCCGCGAACGGCGCCAGTGCGTCGCGCGCCTCGGCATAGCGGGGATTGTCAACCTCGACAAGGACGGAGCGATCGCCCTGAACGATGAGAGGATTGCTGGGGTCGTAATGCATTCCGCGTCAACCTGTTGGCAGGGTTCCGTCCGGCGGACCCACCGAGTACCAAAAAGCGCAGTTTAGTGGGTTGATATAAAGCACGCAAGGCGAGATGACGCCCGCCGGCGCGTCCGCGGATTTGAACCCGATGCGAATGCGTGCTATGCCTCCCTTGGGAGCATGCCAACCGCTGGGATGCGACATTCGATTCTCCGTGTCGAGGAAAAGCCCATGCTGACTCTGCAAGACCACCGCAGCGATGTCTGTTCCCTGGCGTATTCGCCGACGAGCCGGACCCTGGCCAGCGGCGGCGCGGACAAGACGGTGCGTCTGTGGGATCTGACCACGCGGCAGACGACGGCCATCCTGAAGGGGCATCGCACCTATGTCCATGCGGTCGCCTTCAGCCCGGATGGTAAAGTACTCGCCTCGGCGGCCGGCGATCTCTACCTGCGCGATCCTGCCACCGGGGCCGTTGCCATCGCCCGGCAGGAGACCGGCCGGCCCGTCGCCGGTCTGTCCTTCTCCGCGGACGGACGACTCCTCGTCACGGTGGACCGCCGCCTGGGCGGGGCGAACTCCATCCTTGCTGGCGATATGCAGTTCTGGGACACGGCCACCGCCGCCGCCCTCCTCGCCGCCAACCCTTTGCCGCGCCGCAAGGGGGAAACCGCGATCCCGCCAGCCGAGAGGCTCCGCCAGTCCGACCTTGGCGGGTTTCTGTATGGCCACCGCCACCATCTGGGAGCCTGGAGCGTCGCCCTCGACCCCACCGGCATGTTCCAGGCGGTCGGGACGGACTACCGGGGCGTCCTTCTGTGGGACTTGCACTCCTCGTCGCTTCCTACCAGGCTGAACACGGCCGCCGCTGTGCGCGCCCTGGCATTCACGAGCGACGGCCGACTGCTGGCCGCCGCCGAAGCGTCGCGCATCCAGGTCTGGGACGGGCGTACCGGGCAGAGTGTCGCCGTGCTGAAGGGGCACGAGAAGCAGGTCTGGTCCATCGCGTTCGCGCCGCACAGCACGGCGGAGCGTGCGACGCTGTTCAGCGGCAGTCAGGACGGCACGGTCCGCGTCTGGGACGTGAACCCGCCGCGCGAGCGGGCCGTTTTCTCGTGGCAGATCGGCGCCGTGCGGGCGGTGGCCGCCGCTCCCGACGGCATGACCGCCGCCGCCGCCGGCGAGAACGGCAGCGTCATCGTCTGGGACTGCGATGAGTAGGGAGTCGATCGCTCAGGAAGAGATCAGCGGACAGCGAGAGTGTATTCGGGATGCCCCACGGCGTTGACGCGCTGGAGGAGTTGAAACGACTTGCCGAATACCGCCGATTTGATCCACCCATCTCGTTTGCGTGTGGTCGTATAGCCCTTCGCGGTGCGGCGGAAGATATCGAAACGAATCGGTTCCTGCCGCGCGTCCACCAGCCAGTATTCGGGGATGCCGGCCTGCCAGTATCCCTGACGCAGAACGACGGTGTCTTTATGGACGGAACTGGCGCTGACGACTTCGAGAACCATGTCGGGCGTGCCTTCCATTTCGACGAAGCCACCGTCCCAACCCTCAACGAGTTCGACGCGCTTCGCCTGGATACTATCGGTGGACACGAACGTCGCGTCCGGCTTCCCGGAGATGTCGGCGGCCATGTTGCTCAGGAGCAGACCGTCCGGCAAGAAAAGCCCTAGATCGCCCATCTTCACGAGGCCGGTCAGGACATAGTAGAATTCGCGTTTGACAGCCAAGTGGGTGAAGACCTGTTCCTTACTCATGTCGATCCACACCTCGCCCTTGAGATACCAGGCGCGGCCGTCGTCCGGGAAATCGTCGGCGTCAGCCCAACGACGGAACGATTCCAAGTCCACGACCCAGGTCGGGATACTGACGACACGGTTGGACTCGTTAATCACGGTAATCATGGCTTCGCCCTTTCGTTCCGACGCCGGACCGCCCTGATAATAACGAAGACGCGGATCGGCGGCGACTTCTTCCTTGGATCGGAAATAGCGACGCGCCTCACGCCGCGGCTGGCTCGGCCAAACTCAGCGCCGCGCTAGGGCAGACCAGCACGCACAAACCACAACTGACGCAATCGGCGGGTCGCGCCAGGAACGGTACCGCTCCTTGCATCGCCAGGCAATCGGTGGGACAGACCGCCACGCAGTCGGCGCAACGGCTGCAACGTGTCTCATCCAGCAGGGGCAGTTCGGTCATGCTTTCCCCTCCGCCGTAGCAGGTTGATAGCGTCCCATCAAGTTCGCGACCATCTCCGCCAGCCGTTCGCGCGTCTGCGGCGGCAGCAGCACCCAACTCACGCCGAGATCCCAGGCCAGGCCGGACAGCCACGCCTGCTCGCCGTCGGCGACGAGAACCGTGGCCGCCTCGGGGTGCAGCCAGGACACTTGTTCCAACAGATCCAATTGTCGTTCCAGGCTCCGTTCCAGGTTGGCGCGAGCGCGAGCCTCGCGGGACTCTCCCGGCTTCAGGGTGGTCAAGTCGCGCTCTAGGTTACGAGTTAGCGTGGCCAGTTCGCGCTCCAAAGTATGAGTGCGCAACACCAGTACCCCAGGGCCGCCGCGGTCCAACAGACGCAGACAGGCCGACAGCTGCCTCGGCTCGCGCAGCAGCCATTTGTTCTTCTCGGCTAGCGGCCGCAGCACGTCGGCGAGCCGGCCGTCCGATTCGTAGACGAGCACCTGCGGATGGCGCATCGCTTCATTCCTCGTTCTCGGATTGATGATTTCAGATTGAGGATTGATGATTTGTCTTTCAATCATCAATCCTCAATCTGAAATCATCAATCCGAATCCGGCTGGCCGGTTTCCTCTTCGATATCAACGATGCCCAGCTTGAGCATGCGCCGCCACAAGCGCGGCCGGGGGATCGACAGCAGGCGGGCGGCGCGGGCCTTGTGGCCGTTAGTCCGCTGCAAGGCGAGTTGGATCAGGCGTCGTTCCGTCTCCTCCAGCAGTTGTTCCAACGGCAGCAGACGCTCGGCGGGGCGTGGCGGCGTCTGTTCGCGCTCCGCGGCGCGGCGTAGCGCAGCGGGCAGGTCAGCGGCGCGGATCGGATCACCACTCACTCGTCCGCAGACGGTGCGAAGGACGTCGTACAGTTCGCGCAAGTTGCCCGGCCACGAATAGCCGCGCAGCACGGCCCAGACGTCGGCGCTGAGACTGGTGACGCGCACCTCGCGGCCGGCACAGGCCCGCTCCAATAAGTGCTCGACGAGGTTCGGCAGATCGGCGAGGCGTTCGCGCAGGGGCGGCACTTCGAGGACCAGGGTGCTCAAAGCACAGGCCAATTCGTCGAGCAGAAGACCGGCCCGCACCGCATGAGCCGGCGCGGATGTGCAGCCGGCGAAGACGCGCGGCGCGGTCGTCGCCTCCGAACCGGGACCGCTGCTCCGCGCGATCCATTCGGCGAGGCGCAGCTGCACATCGCGCGGCAGATGCCCTGGCCCGCGCAGATAGACGGCGGCCAGCCCCTCGCGGCTGGCGGCGCGTTCGCCGAACAGCAGCGCGACGAGGGCGGGCGGCGGCAGATGCTGGCAATCCAGCACGGCGCAGGCGCCATCGCGGCGCGGACTGAGGTAGTGAATCGTCCGCGCCAATGTCTGCTTGCCGGTGCCCGCCTCGCCGACGAGCAGTACCGGCGCCGCCACCTGACTGGCCAGACGCACCTGCTCGGCGAGCCGGCGCATCGCCGGCAGTTCGCTCGTCCAGAGGTCGAGTCCGAAGCGTTCGACGCGGCGCTGGCGCAGATTGACGAGCTTTTCCGACAACGGGCTGTCCGCGACCGGCTCGACGACAGGCACGGGACGAATGCGGCCGAGAAGGAGATAGCCGCCCTGTTTGTCGTCTTGGCCCAGGGGTAGAAACTCGATTTCCCACCAGCGACGCGCCGCCTGTCGGCCCGGCAGCAGACGACGGACGCGACCGCCGGCGCCGCGCAGTACTTCCGGCGGCGGCGTCAGAGCATGTTCAAGGATTTCCTTGAAAGGAGCGTCCGCGGGGGGAACGCGCGGGTGCCGGCAGACGAGGAGGTGCGCCTGCTCCGCCGGCACGCCGGTCAGCGTCTCCCAGGCGCGGTTGACGAACAGCAGACGGCGACGGCGATCAAGCACGAACACGGGATCGGCTGAGCGCTGGAAGAAGTGCTGCCAGCGAAAGTTCTTCGCCAATGGTCGCCGCCGCGAGCCAGGAGCATCCGTCCCCGTAGGGAAGGGATTCGTGGGTGCGCCGCTCGGAAGTTCCTCGCTCATGGCGCCGGCTCGCGTCGGGTCGGGTCAGGTCATCAAGTGCAGAACGTAGAGGGCGACGCAGATGGCGGCGAGGAAAGCGGCCAGGCGCAGGCCCCAGCGGAGCGCCTCACGCAGAATCGGCCCCCACTCATCGTAGCGCGTGGCGCTGTACACCAGACTGATAAGCACGATCAGCAGGGGCAGATCGACGAAGTAGATGTTGTGCGCCGGAAAGATTGTGTGCATGTCAGGCCATCGCCTCGGAAACGGGTTCCTCATCGGCCGGCAGGAAGGCCGGGCCGGCCAGGGCGTCGTAAATCACCATGACGTTGAGCACGCCCGCGATCACCGTGAATACCCAAGCCAGTTCCATTAGTTTGTCGCCGCTGGTGTGCAAGGCGTTGAGGGAGGATTCGCTCGGCGTGCGCTCGAAGTGTCCCAGCACGGAGTCGCCCTGGTCTCGCGTTTTGTCGTAGGTGAGGTATTGCCAGACGGCTGGCCAGGCGGCGATGCCCACCCAGAACTGCCCGGCGAACTGCGGTCGATTGTACAGGTTGGCCAGCAAGGTCGGCAGATGGAACGGGTTGTTCTGCTCCGCGGTGTCCGGCAGGTAGACGTTGCTGCTGACCGTATAGGTTTCGTCGCCGCTCGTCCTTTTGAGGTGGACGGTGCCGCTGCCGAGATAGACGCCCATGAAGAATAGCGTGTAGACGCAGACGAAGAACAGCACCCCCTTGGCGATGCGGCCCTGATAGATCTGGCCCAGACCGGGGATGAGATAACTGAGCACGGCGGCCACGGGATTGGTGGATTGCTCCGCCAACGACGATGATTTCACGGACGGCGCGGCGCTCGACATGGATTCTCCGGGGAGATAGATCGGAAGCCGCTTGCGGCTTAGCGCTAAGCCGCAAGCGGCCCCTGCGAATCATTCTACCAGCGTCGCCTAGCGGGTCCAAGCCATCCCGGTGCTGAGGGCGATAACCGCCGCCGCCGCGAGACACGCCAGCCCCGCGAGACCGAGCATTTGTCGTCCGCGGCTACCCGACAACCAACGGCCGATCTCGCCCAGCGGAATCATACAGGCGTCGAAGCCCTGGTTGAACCACAACAGCGGCAGCAGCGCGCGCGGCATCACGGCCGGGGCGTCCTCCGCCGTTAGACTCAGACGCGGCTCGGTCGAGGTCGGCGCGGCGGGCGGCGGGGCCGGCTTATCGGCGCTTTTGTCTTGAGACGGTCCGACCGTCTGTTCCGCCGTCGGCGTGTTGCGCTGCACGGACTCGACCGGCGGCGGGGCGGGCGGTGTGGCCGGTTGAGATAGCACGATCTCGCGCGGTATGGACTCTTGCCGGGCATCCGGCATCCCGGCGGCACTGTTGGCCTGATGCCAACTGTCGGCGAGCGGCGGCCAGGTCTGCGGCGACGGTTTCCACGTCGAACACAGCGGCACCCACACTTCCGGCTCCGTTTCCTCCTCCACCTCTGGTTCCCGAGCGGCGGAGATGGGCGGCTCCGGTTCTTCCTCGTCAGCGTCTTGCGGCGGCATCAGCGGCGAGGGCTGCGGCTCGAAGCCCGACGCCGGCGGCAGCGGTCGCGGACTTGCCGTCTCCACGACCATGTACGAAATCGGCGGCCGCGCCGGCGGGGCGGTCGGCTCCATCGCCTGCGGTTGAACAACCGGCGCCGGCGGAGGCGGCTCCTCAGCGACCTCCTCGGACTCGGCTTGGGTCCGATCGGCCTCCTCCAATTGATTGACCGGCAACTCGAGCATGCGCTTGAGCAGCGCATCAAGCTCGTCGAGTTGCTGACGAGTCGGATTCAGCGGGCCTGACGTGCGCGTCGAAATCGAAGTCGCCATGGCGCGTCCCTTTCCCCCCAGAGACGAAAATCCGTAATCCGAAATAAAATCAACCTCACAGGCGTGTCTTCCTGCCTTGGAGGACTCCGCCTTTGGGATTTCGTTTTTCGGATTTCCCCATAAAGTGGGCGGGACATTAACAAGAATGGCCGAGCGATTCTACGTCAATTGTGAGCTAAAGCCGGGCCCGGTGCATCTCCAGGGCGCCGAGGCGCATCACCTCGCCGTGGTTTGCCGCTTGCGCCCCGGCGACGCCGTTTGCCTGTTCAACGGCGACGGCCGGCAGTACCCTGCGCGCATCGAGGAAGTCGGCAAGCGCGCCGCGCGTTTAGAGGTGCTCGCCGTCGAGGAACCATCGCGCGAATTGCCCTTTCGACTGGAAATCGCCGCCCCTCTGCCGCGCGGCGATCGCGCCCAGTTTCTCCTCGAAAAGCTGACCGAACTGGGCGTCGCCGCGTTCGTGCCCTTGCACACGGCGCGCAGCGTGGTCCATCCGCGCGAGACGAAGCTGGACAAACTGCAACGCCACGTCATCGAGGCGAGCAAGCAGTGCGGCCGCAATGTTCTGCTGCAAGTGCGACCGATGGTGGACTGGTCGGAATTGTGCAAGTCGGCGGACCTGCCCCAGCAGCGCCTTCTGGCTCATCCCGGCGGCGAAAAACGGTGTCAGGAACCGTTTTCCCGAAGCGAAATGGTTCCTGACACCGTTTTGGCGGCGGTCGGCCCCGAGGGCGGATTCACGGACGATGAGGTCGCCCTGGCGCGCGCGGCGGGCTGGCGTGTGCTGGATCTGGGACCGCGAATCCTGCGCGTGGAGACGGCGGCTCTCGCGCTGGCCGTGTTGTTGGGGTGAATGGGACGCGCCCGGCGCATCACGTTGGGGCATGTGGAAGTGCAAAGGGATTCCGCTCACTGGTCCAGAAGAGCGCTCGCCAGTGCGCCGCCGCCTCACGGACGCGGCCCATGTCCCGGTAGACCAGGGCGAGATTGTGCCGGGCCGTCGCGCACCGCGGACGGGCCGCCGCATCGCCGCCGTCCATCTCCAGCAATTCCAGCAAGCACGCCTCGGCGTTGATCCCGTCGCCGCTCTCGCGCAGCAAGACGGCGTGCAGCAGCATCAGCTCGCCGTCGCGCGGGCAGTGCAATCGGCCCGACTGCGCCGCCGCGATCGCCTCACGCAATCGGCCGCGACGGTGAAACAACACGGCCAGGTTGCGCCACGATTCCGCCTGTCCCTGATCGCGTCCGACGATGTGCCGCAGCAGCGGCTCGGCCGCGGCCTCGTCGCCGGATTGCAACAGCACATGACTCAGCACGATCTGGGCCGTCAGCGCCTGCGGCGTCTGACGGATGACGTCTTCGAGCAGTCGGCGCGCGGCGGCGAAGTCGCGTCGGGCCAGGTACACGCGAGCGCGGAGGACGGCGGCTTGGAGCGCGGTGTGCGGCTGACGTTCCAGTTCGGCGAGGAGCGGTTCCAGTTCGGGCCAGCGTGCCTGGTGCAGATACAGCTCGGCCAGGCCGATGCGCGCAGGCGGACAGGACGGCGATTCGGCGAGGGCGGCTTGCCAGTGATGCTCGGCTTCGTCCAGGCGTCCCTCTTCGCGGGCCAGCGCGGCCAGATGGTGACGCACCAGCGGCCCACGCAACCCGGCATCGGCGCTGGTGAAAACGCCGTCCGCCGTCGGAGCCGCGACCGTCCGGGAGTGGTCTTCCATCGCCAGCAGTTGCATCCAGCACGCTCGCGCTGCGGCGCGGTCGCCGCGCTGATGGCAGAGCTGGCCCCGGAGGAACAGCAATTCGGCATCGTCGGGGCAGCGAATGACGCCGGCGCGGCAGGCGGCCCACGCCTGTTCGTGCTGGCCCAAGCGACGAAGACACTGCGTCAGCAGCACGTACAGCTTGGGCGTGATGGAGTCGGCCGGGTGCGAATGCTGGAGGCTGCGTTGCAAGAGCGGCAGGGCGTCGTCGTAGCGGCCGAGGTCGGCGAAGGCCCAACCGAGGTTGAACAGCGTGAACGGATCGTTGGGACGGTCGGCGTGGTCGCGGTGCAAGAGCCGCAGGTTGCGTTCGAGCTTGCGCTGGCGCAGGGCCGGATCGAGGTAGCCGGTGTGTTCGAGGGCGAGGTCGGTGTGATGGATGGCGAACCGGGCTTTGCGGAGGGAGGGCAGGATCTGCTCGTGGACGCGGTAGTCCCAGTGCAGTTCGGGGTGGTTGCGGAAGAGGCGGACCTGGCTGACGAGGGTGGCCGAGCCGTGTGGTGCGGGCGAGCGTTGGTTCATGACGAAGGCGGCGTTGCCGTCGGGGAGTTGGTCGAGCAGGGCGCGGAGCTTGTCGCGGTTGGCTTGATCGAAGTATTCGTCGGCGTCGAGCCAGAGGAGCCATTGTCCGGTGGCGTGGCGGAGCGATTGGTTGCGTGCGTCGGCGAAGCTATCGGTCCAGGCGAAGTCGAAGACGCGGGCGCCGTGTTGGCGGGCGATGTCGGGGGTGGCGTCGAGGGAGCCGGTGTCCACGACGACGATTTCGTCGGCGAGGTCGCGGACAGAGGCGAGGCAGGTCGGCAGGGTGGCGGCTTCGTTTTTGACGATCATGGTCAGGGAGAGGCGTGCGGGCATGGGTGTGTCCTCAAAGGTTAGGCATTTCCGTCCACTGGAAGGCAGGCGCTACCGAAACGTACCACGAACCGCGTCAGCGATTTCTTTGCCCCCTCAGCCGAGGTCGTAGATGTAGGTGACGCCGTGTTCGTGCGTGACGTGGGTGCAGCGAATCGGCTCGCTGGGGCGGGGCGGATGCTCCGTCACGCTAACGAGGCGGCTCCTGCCGTCGTAGGAGTACGTGCAGGTGTGCATGGATCGGCTCGGCGGGAGGGCGATGGACGGGGCGGGTCGGCGGGATGCGTCGGCGCGATGCGGCCGTGGGCACAGCCACGCCGTCGGGGTGGCCAGCAAGCCGCTCAGCAGTCGGCGGCGGGAGAGCTTGTGCGTCTTCATGGCGAATCCTCCAGCGATGCTGTCAACGATCCCTGCCGTTTACTCCAAAAACGGTCCCTGACACCTTTTTTTCTCTGAACGGCGAGCGACTTGGCGGCGTTGCGGTGGTCGCTGCGTCGTGGCGCGCCCTTCGGGACGGCAGCGTGGCAGGAGGAGACGGCGAAGCGTTTGGGACTGGAGAGTTCGCTCAAGCCCCTGGGCCGCCCGCGGAAAGGCAAACCGGCAACGCACACCGACGCCTCGTTGTTCGTCACCTCCAGTCACCACAGCGGCCCTCCCTAACTACGAGTCTCGACCGCTTTTTCTTCCCCTTTTCTCCAACCAGTTCCCCAACACTCTTTACACCAAATCTTACCAGATAAGATTTTACCTGTACCATTGCACGACTTACAGGCCTGAGCATCATGAGGTTTTACTGGTCTAAGCTCACGAAGTTCATCATAGGTTTCACTTGCTTTGACGAGTGCAATCAACATCCATCCCGGTTCGACTATATCACCAACCTGCCGAGTTTCACAATTGTAGCATACTATATTTCCTTTCGGCGTGATAACCAAACATCCGCTTATATCACAATAGACCGGCAAACCTGACGCGCCTAAAGCCGCATCACGAAAAACAGTCGAAGTAACGCTATTGGCGCTAATCATTCTGCGATATAGCCGCTCAACGCTCTTCTCAAGCAATTCATTCCAAAAGGGGATCATCAGTCTCGCCTCTATTGTTTAGGCAGAAGGTGTATGAGGACATCAGAACCACGCTGAATAATGATTTCACCATTAGCTTTCAAAGTAGTAATGAGTCCTCCGACATTCTTTAAAATAATATCGCTACCGCTCAAGGAGCCTGTCCCTGTTTCAAGGCCTGCTCTAGTAGTGGCTCTTTCAATAACACCTAAAGCATCAGCTGCTGTACGGGGTTTGCTCGCGGCAAATTCACTTTCAATATCCCTGAGCAGGGCTATTAATCTACCATCTGGCCTGAGAAGTCCTCTCGACAGGGATTCTTCGGGTGAAAAAGGGGTCGGGACTGAATGGCACGGCCTTTAGCCTCAAATGTTGACTGAGGAAGGGGTTAGCAACAGATGGCCTACCTTGCTAGAGTGAGGGTGACATTGCTCCTCAAACCGCAAGGAGGCCATCCAATGGCTCATCGTACCTCCCCTTCGGCCATGTGCCAAGTCGCCCAACTCCGGGATCGATTCACCCAGGCCGCTGCTCTACCCTTTGCCGACATTCTGCCTGCCGCTCAGGTCCAGCAGGCTGCCCAGGCCGAACAGGTCCGCTTCCGTGACCGGCTCTTCAGCCCTGCCGTGACCTTGTGGATGTTCCTCTCCCAAGTTCTCGACGCCACCCACTGCTGTCGCCAGGCCGTCGCGCGCTTCCTCGCCTGGCGTCTGGGCCAAGGACTCGCCCCCTGCTCGGCCGACACCTCCGCCTACTGCAAGGCGCGCGGCCGCCTCCCCGAAGCGGTCCTCGCTCGCCTGGTCCGCCAGACCGGCCAGCGGACGCAGGACGAGATGCCGGCGGCTTGGCGTTGGGCCGGACGCACCGTGAAAGTAGTGGACGGCACCACCGTCTCCATGCCCGATACGCCGGCCAACCAACAGGCTTTTCCCCAATCGCGTGCCCAGAAGGCCGGGGTCGGTTTCCCCCTGGCCCGCATGGTGGTGCTGTTCTCGCTGGCCGTGGGTACCGCCCTGGACGCCGCCTTCGGACCCTATCGCGGCAAGCAGACCGGCGAATTGTCCCTGTTCCGGCAACTGCACGATCGGCTGGACCCCGGAGACATCTTGTTGGCCGACCGCCACTTCTGTTCCTTCTGGGAGTTGGCTCTGGTACGCCAACGGAGTAGCGACGTGGTCACGCGATTGCACCAACTGCGCAAGGCCGACTTCCGTCGTGGCCGGCAGCTGGGACCGTGCGACCATGTCGTGACCTGGACTAAGCCCGCGCGACCGGAGTGGATGACAGCGGAGCAATACGCCCGACTGCCGGACAGCCTGGCCGTCCGCGAGTTGCGTGTGTGTGTGGCGCGGCCCGGTTACCGCACGCGCGTGCTGATCGTCGCCACGATGCTGCTGGATGCGGATGCCTTCCCCAAGAGGGATGTGGCGTTGTTGTACCGCGTGCGTTGGTTTGCGGAGTTGGATCTGCGGGCGTTGAAGACAACCTTGCAAATGGGCATCCTGCGGGGCAAGACGCCCGGCATGGTGCGTAAGGAAATCTGGGCCCACCTGTTGGCCTACAATTTGATTCGCGGGCTGATGGCCCAAGCGGCGTCGGAGGCGGGGTTGTTGCCGTGGCAGTTGAGTTTCGCGGGGGCGGTGCAAACGGTGGTGGCCTTCGCGCCTTTGGCGTGGGCCGCGGAGGCGGAGGCTTGGGAGCAACTGGGCGGCGCGTTGCGGGCGGCATTGCGTGAACACCGTGTCTGCGAGCGGCCGGGGCGTGTTGAACCGCGGGCGCAGAAGCGGCGACCGCAACATTACCCACTGCTGATGGAGTCGCGCGACCGAGCCCGAAGTCGCTTGATCCAAGGACGTTGTGCCTAATGTCCGTGCCATTCAGTCCCGACCCCTTTATCTCCCTTTATCTTTCCCGTAGAGGTAGGTGACGCCGTGTCCGGGCGTGACGTGGTTGCGGCGGACCGGCTCGATGGGGCGGGGCGGATGATCGGTCACGCGGACGAGACGGCCCCTGCTGTCGTAGGTGTACGTGCAGGTGTGGACGGATCGGCTCGGCGGGAGGGCGATGGACGGGGTGGGTCGGCGGGATGCGTCGGCGCGGTGCGGACGTGGGCACAGCCACGCGGTCAGAGTGGCCAGCAAGCCGCTCAGCAATCGGCGGCGGGAGAGCTTGTGCGTCTTCATGGCGAATCCTCTAGCGGTGTTATCAACGATCCCTACCGTTCACTTCAAAAACGGCGTCTGACACCTTTGATTTTCCATTTTTTTCTTCCCCTTCATCTTTTCTTCTCTTCGTTCCCTCTTCCGTTTTCATTCCGATTTTCTCGTTTGACTCCGGCTCGCTTAGCCGCCTCAGGATCAATCTCAGTCAGGGCGTTCGCGGCAATGTTACGAACATGAGGATTATCGTCAGACTTAATGGCATCGATAAGCGGCTCGATAGCTTCCTTCGCCTTCACCCCCATTAAGGCCAGTGCACGGGCAGCCTCCCCCCGGACAATTACGTCCTTGTCCTTCAAGAGAGGTATCAAAACGCGGACCATCTCTGGCGTCTTCGCTGGAGTGATACGACTTAGCGCGCTAGCGGCGCCAGCCCGGAGTATGGCTCCAGGATCGCGCAAAGCGTCAGTTAGGGGTTCCACCGCTGCTTTCGCCGCAGGACCAATCCTGCCAAGGTGATGTGCTGCAAGAGAGCGTCGGAATGCGCCTCTGTCCCATGAATGTGGATCTTTCTCTTGCAGTACCTTGATCAGTAGGTCTATTGTCGTTGCGGAGTTCGGGTCAATCGTCACGATGGCACCCACCAACTCAAACCGAGTATCTGGGTCGGCGGCGGACTTCAAGGTATCCCGGAGTACAGGTAAGGCATCTTGCGCTGGTCGTCCCATGTTCCCCAGTGCAGTTAGCGCCTGAGTTCGCACGTCAGCATCCATCTCCTTGACCACCCCAAACAGGTGAGACTGCATCCCCTGTATTGCTTTATAATGAACATGGGTCAAAACACAAGCAGCTAGTGCGCGTACACGAAGATCTTTATGCTCCAAAGCCTTTGTGAGTGCAGGGACGGAGTCTGGGCCAATCACATCCTTCATATTACACAAGGCTAAACCGGAGGCGCGGCGTACTTGCTCACTTTTATCTTGTAGCCCATCGAGGAGGGCCGGTATAGCGGGTTTAGCTAACATCTGCATCCTACCAAGAATTCGTGCCGCGGCTGCACGAACACCTTCCTTCCTATGTTTGAGTGCAAGGACAAGTTGTGGTATGGCCGGAGCGCCAACATTTCCCAACACTCGCTCAGCGTTTGCTTGGGTAGCTATTGCATCGGGTTCTGAGGAGTCCAACATAAGGATCCATTCGCTGACAGGCTTGCCTTTATAAAGAGGATCCCCTTCGGAGGCGTACAGCGCGACAGGAAAGCTCCTAGTGATGGCAATCGTCACAAGGACTGATCCAAGGAAGCGACGACAACGCAACATGATATTCTCCTTTCTGGACGGACTCTTAACTAACTCATTGTCATTTAGCACGGTATCATGCCAATCATGCGTTGTTGTCATAACAGTTTACTTGATTACTAGCTGCTAACCATACTTTCAGAGTAATAGTATCTGTTATTTTGGCTTTGCGGACCGAATGGCAGTTATTAGCATTTGGGCAGCTAACGGATCAATTCTGCTCAAATCATCAATCATCTTTGAGTGTTCTGCTAATTCTTTGTTTGCCTCGAATTGTTTTGCCTCAGCAAATTTTGTTGCAAAATCTAACAATGGATCTTTTATATCAAGGGTAGTGGACGTTGGATACGCTCCGGGTCGATTCCAAAACGGATCGGGAGCCGAACCTGTAAGCTTCCGAAGTTGTTCTGAATATTCCTGTATCGTCTTTACTACCAGCTTTCTATCTTCTGGAAGAGTTGATAGTTTGTCCTGCAGTCGCTGAAGCTCGCCTACGGCAAGTACGACCTGAACACGGTATACTGCTATTAGGTCTCTATTAATTGAAACATGATGTCCTTTCTTTACTTCGGCTTCTAGAGTGCTAATCCTTTTCATAAAATCTTTAATTTTTCCTTTTGTTTCATTAACTTTGCGGTTGGTCTCAGTAATAAGTTGATCAATATCGTACAAGAGTTTCTTTCCAGTGGTTCCAATATGTAGCTCCAGTTCAAATTTGCTATTAGGGTTTGGGGTTCCAATCCAAGTGAGACCGCTCGTTCTGAAGAAAACTTCACCTGTTGGATCAACCGCATCAGTCGGATCATTGCCTACATAGCGATCCAAGTTGGTATCTTCTCCACCAAAACCCAAAGGATCTTGACTCAGCCATTCGCCTGTAGCGGGATTATACCATCTTCCGCCGAAGCGATAGATGCCCAGGAAGGCGTCCTGCTCTCCGCCAGCATACCCGAAACGTGGCGCGTTAGGCGCGTTCGTTTGGCTGACTGTCTTGCCAAACGGATCGTAGGTGATCGCATCCATCGATGTGCCGCTGGTGCTGACGACCTGGCGAATCGAGTTGATGTTATCCGTCAGGAACCACTGCGGTGTCCCGCTCGCGTTCTCCTGACCGAAGAACTGGCTCAACGCATCCGGGGCCGTCAGATACCGCTCGGTCAACGTGCCGCTGCCGTTGAAGTCCATGTACGGGTTCGATCCATCGTACACGGTATACAACTGCTGCACGCCGTTCAGCGACACGCCGATGCGGTTGTTGTTCACGTCGTAGGTGAACTTCTCGTCGTTGAGCAAAGTGCCGTGGCTGTCCTTGACCTGCACCTCCGTCAAACGATTCCGATAGTCCCACGTGAAGTACGTCACCGAACCCGTCGCGATGTTCGTCTGGGTCAGCGTGTTGCCCTCGTTGTCGTAGGTGTAGTTGTTCACCCCGTCGCTGGTCAACTCGTTGCCCGTCCCCGTCGTGTAGCCCGACATGTTCCGATTGCCGTTGGCGTCGTAACTGTAACTCACGCTGTAGCTCGAACCGTTCAGCATCCCCGACGCGCTCGTCAACTCGCCGCCCGGATCATAGCCGTACGTCAACGAACTGCCGCTATTGTCCTGGTAGCTCGTCAACCTGTTGGCCGCGTCGTATCCGTAGGTGTAACTCGCCAGCGTTAACGTCTTGCTCGTGTCCGTGTGCGTGATGTTCGTCAAACGGTCGGCACTATCGTAGCTGAAACTGCTCGTGATCGTGTCGCCGCCCGGACTCGTCCGCGTCAGGCCCGTCAACCTGTTGGCCCCATCGTACGCCAGCGTCACCTGCGCCGCCAGCGTGTTGTTCAGCGACAACGCCAAGCTCGTCAGCCGGTTGGCATTGTCGAACCCGTAGGTGATGCTACCGCCCAGGCCGTCGGTCAGCGACTTCCGATTGCCCGAACTGTCGTAGCCGTAGGTCAAGACCACGTGCGGCACCCCCGGCGTGCCCGCGTTGTCCACGCTCGTCAACTGGTTGGCCTCGTTGTAGCCGTAGCTGTACGACGAAAACGGATCGCTGGCCATCGTCAGATTGCCGCCGGGATCGTAATTGTACGTCGCCGTGTAGTTGCCACCCACCCACGTCTCGGAAGACAGGCGGTTCAAGGGGTCGTAACCGTAATTGATGGTCCGGCCGTCGCGGTCGGTCGTCGAGGTCAGCAGGCCGCCCTGGTAGGCGTAGGTCGTCGAATGGCCCAGCGGGTCCGTCATCCTCGTCAGCTCGTGGACCTGATCGTAGGTGTAGCTCGTGGTGTTGTTGTCCGGGTCGGTCAGCGCGGTCAGCAACCCCGCCAGGTCGTACTGGTAGCTTGTGGTGCCGAGCGGTGTCGTCACACTCGCCACCTGCCCTGTCTTCGTGTAGGTATAGGTGGTCGTGTGGGTCAGGGGATCTTCGACCGTCTTCACCTGTCCGGTGGCGTAATAGGTGTAGGTGGTCGTATTGCCGAGTCCGTCGGTGGCACTGGTGCTTCGCCCGGCGTTGTCGTAGCCGTAGCCCATAGTGTGGCCGAGGGGGTCGGTGGTGAGGGTCAGTAGGCCGACCGCACTGTAGGCGTAGGTCGTCAGCCCCACCGCCGGATCATTGAACGACGTCATCCGATTGACAGGACTATAGCCGTAACTGATCGTGTCGCCCGAAGGCGTTGTCTCGCCGGTGAGATTGCCTACCTTGTCGTAGCTGTAGGTGTACACCGCGTTGGTGGTGCTGTCGATGGGCAGCGTCTCGCCGGTCATCCAGCCCAGCGGATTATAAGCGAAGGTGCTGGCGAAGCCCCGCGCGTCCGTCAGGGTCGTCAGGTTGCCGGCGTTATCATAAGCAAAGGTAGTGGACTGGTTGAGCGCGTTGGTGATCGTGGTCAGCAAGTTCAGCGGATTGTAGCCGAAGGTCGTCGTGTGCAGCAGCGGGTCCTCGATGCTGGTGACGAAACCTTGCGGGTTGTAGGTCAACGTCGTCGTGTTCAACAGCGCATCGGTTATGCCCGTCAGGTCGCCCTTGGGGTTGTAACTGTAGGTGGTGGTGCTGCCGGTGGGATCGGTGGCCTGCGTCACCTCGCTGAAATTGTTGTAACTGTACTGCCAAAAGCTATCGTCCGGGGCGACATCCTTGGTGACGTTGCCCTTGCTGTCGAAGAAGGAACGCTCGCGCTCGCCCACGGCATCCCAAGTCATCCACGGCAGACCATTGGGGTCGAGGTTGGTGAAAGCGACGTCGCCCAGCGGATCGTCGTCCTGCACGTCCTCGCCGAAGCCCAGCCAATCCATGCCGGTCGTCCAGGTCTTGTTGTTCTGGTCCGTGTAACGGGCGTCTTCGCCCAGCCCGGCCGGATTGGCGGGAGCGCCAAAACTGCCCAAGTTGAACTCGGGCAGGCCCAGCGTCTGACGCGGCATCAGTCCCACGAACGTACCGTCGGCGGCGCCCACACTGGTGACGAAGGTGGAGGCCACGCTGCCGGCGTATTGGCTGGAATTGCCGTAGGAGAAGTTGGTGGTGTGGTTGTTGGCATCGACCAGGGCGGTCAGCAAACTCACCGTGGACGACGTGTAGCGATATTGCCACAGGTTGGCGGCCGGGTCGGTGATCGAGGTCAGTTGGTTGGGACTGTACGTGATGGAAAAGTAGCTGCCGCCGTAGCCAAGGGTGGCGGTGTGGCCGGCCGGATCGGTGATGCTGGACAACATGCCGCCGCTGTAGGCCAAGGTGGTGGTTTGGCCGTCGAGGTCGGTGATGCCGGTGAGCAGGCCGCCGGTGTAGCTGTAGGTGGTGGTGTTGCCGTCGGTATCGACGATGGAGGTTTGCTGGCCGCTGCTGTTAAAGTTGATCTGCGTGCCGTCGGTCAGGGTGCGCGTCCAGACGCCGCCGGTTTGGGTCAGGGTGGAGAAGTCGCCGGCTGGACTGGTATAGCTGCCTCCGCTGCCGGCGAAGAACAGGCTCGTACCGTCGGGATTGACCAGCATCACGCCGCCCGTAACCGGCAGCAACTGCTCGACGCCGTCCACGGTCCAGCCGTCTCCGTAGGGACCGTTGATCCGGTTGACGATGTCCACGCTGCCGCTGTCGGTGACGTAAATATGGCCGGTGTTGGGATCGCTGAGGGTGATCTGCCAGGGATAGCGGCCGGTGCTCAATCCGGTGGCGTCGCCTTGCAGGGCGATCTGGTTCCAAAGGCCGGAAATGCCGGCGTCGCTGTAGTAGACCGGGGCGAAGGCGGTGCCGTTGAGCGTCAACTGCGCCTGGAAGACCGAGGGCAGCGCCGGCTCCTGATAGAGAACCTGGAAGATCGGATGAGGGTCGGCCGTCGCCGAGTTGTAGATCAGGCCGACGGGATCGGCGTTGGGATTGTACGACGGCATGGCGAAGGCGGTCTGCACAGAGCCGTCAGCGAGACCGGCGCCGGCGTCCGGTCCGGCGTCCACGCTGGCCTGATCGCCGGCGATCTGATCGGGGGTGAGGACGGTGGGCCAGGTGGCGCTACTGGTCGGCGGGGTGGGTGCATAGGCGGGCGAGTCGGTGCCGCCGACCAGGAAAGTGACGGTCCAGGTGTCCGGCATACCGCCCGGCGGCCTCTCGGTGACGCTGAGGGTCTCGGTGCGCGTGGTCCCGGTGAAGCTGGCCCAGCTGCCTTGCAGGTTCATCGTGTTCTGGCCGCTGGCGCCGGTAAGGTCCGGGGCTTGAGTGAGGTTCCACGAATAGGTGGCGTTGGGAATGTTTGGAACCTGGGCCAGCAAGTTCAGGCCGTAGGTGGAGAAAGTATCGACGGTGGAACTGCGCGGGAGAAACTGGCCGTTGTTCATGTCGAAGACGCCGTCCAAACTGCCGCTGGGAAGGGCCGGCATGATATTGCCGGTGCGCGGGTCGAGGACGGCGAACTTCATGGAGTTAGGGGATATTTGCGGCGCGGAGGTGTCGGCAGGCGTGGCGGTCTGCATAGGGGCGGTTGCCGGCGTTGCGGTTGAGGAGAGGTTCGCCGCCGGGACCGGGCTGGCCGCGCTGGGGGCGGCGTTGGGCGTGAGGGCGCTGCCAACCATGTTGAGGTAGGCGGTGAGGAACTGATTGGCGATGATGACGCCGGGTCCGCTGCCGCTGCTGCCCCCGCCGGAACCGCCGCCGCTGGGGTTGGACGTGGAGGAACCGCCGGCTCTGCCGCCGCCCGTCCCAGCGAGCGCTTGCGGATTGGGAGCGTCATTGTTCCCTTGCGGCCGCTGCGGATGCTTGGGCGCGGGAGACGGTCGATCCGGGGGCGGGCCGAACAGAGTGTCCAACTCATCCGTATTTTGCTTGCCCTGGAACTGCTGGAAGAGGGTGAGTTGAAGTTGCGGCGTCGTGTTCGTGGAGGCAAAGCCATCGTCCGTCTTGGGCTTCGGCGCGGGGATCAGCTGGATGCGCTCGCGCTCCGTGCCGGCGTCGGAATCGTCGAACTTCCACGTTTCGCCGGTGGTCGTGGGCATGTCCCTGTTAACTTGGGAAATATAGGGGGGGGGGCGCAAGCTCCACGGGCGGCGTGGCGGAGAGAGACGTTGGCGAGAAGCGTTCTTCCAGGACCGTTAGCATGGGTTGGGCAAAGCGCGCGAGGGGTCGGCGGCGCGCCCGGACCCGATGGGGGAACCAGCGACACAGCCAGGAGAATACCCAGCGGGGCAGCGTGAATCCAGTCATGGTTCAACCCTCGTGGCTTGCAGAACCGATGCCGGAGGTTGTTGAAAAGGGTCGCCGCGAAGCGGCATCATTGCCGGCGTGGCGAGAGGGAGTGAAAGAGAGTCAGCAACTCCCCAATGGGTGTTGAGTAGAACGCGCCCGCAACGAAAGGTCAACGGCGAAAAGATTACAATTTCATAATGTTAGCGGGCTGACTGAGTCCGGTGTCCCTGTCTTATTTGCCACTCGGTTTGTCCGGTTTGCTCTGGAGCGTGAGCAGATACGCCAGCAGATTGTTGAAGTCCGTCTCCTGGATCTGCTCGCCGAAGTTCGCCGGCATCGGCGCCCCAAAAAGGGGACAGCGTTGCTTGCCTTCGGGCGGCAGGCACAAGACAATCCTTCCATGCCACGCAACCCATGAGCTTCCCAGGGCGGCTACTGCTATCACGCCCACAACCGGGGAAATGGCCGACGCCCCATCTTCCATAAAGACGGCGACGATGCGACTCCGCGCCGAGCCGGCGGCGTTACGAGTTGCCGCCGTGGGCGGCGGCGACGTTGCTGTCCGCGAGCATCTCAATGAGCGGGGCGATGTTGATGCCGAAGATCACCGTGCACTGGGCGTTGAAGTCGATGGTGTCCCGCAGCGCACGGGGGTCGCCGAAGCCGATGTCCTTCTCCACCTCCGCGATGTAGAGGTTGAGGATGGCTTGAAACAGCGACGGCGGCGTCGGCGGCGAACCGGGTGCAGACGATCCCGGCGGATGGGAGGGCGGCGATTGGGCGACCGAAAGTTGGACGGAGCCGAGGTCGGTCGGCCCGTTCGGCGGGCGCGGTGTGCCGCGCTGGTCGGTGGACGGAGCGAGGCTGGGATCGCCCGCGCCGAGGACCGGACTGCCGGACAAGGGCAGCATGGTCGGCGTCAGCCCGCCGTTGTTTTGCAATGGGCCGAGCAGGGGATTGGCCGTGAGGGTAATGACACCCGCATTGATCGGGCCGAGGCTGCTGGTGACCAGGTTGTGGCTGCCGCTGACCGTGGCTGTGTGGGTGCCGTTGTCGTTGTCGTCGATGAGGGAGGTGGGGTTGGCCAGGATGCTGTTGTTCAAGACCAGCCCGGCCGTGACGGTGCCGCCGGTGTCGATGTCGTTTCCGTAGGCTAAGTTGTAGACGTCGCCACCCAAGAAAGCATGGTTGGCGGCCAGCGTGTCGTTGGTGAGAGTGATCTTGCCGTCGAGGTTGAAGACAGCGCCGCCAAGGCCTTGGCCCAAGGCGTTGATGCCGCTGCTGCCGCCGCCGCCGCCCTGAGCGGTGTTGCCGGCGAGGGTGCAGTTGACGAGGGTGGCCGTTCCACTGTTGGGATGGGCGGAGTCGGCGCCCATGTTGAAGAGGGCGCCGCCCATACCGGCGCCGCCGCCGCCGAAATTGCTGCCGCCGCTGCCGCCGCCGAAGCCGCCGGTCCCCCCGGTGGCAGCGGTAGGGCCAGCGCCGCCGCCCGCTCCGAAGCCGCCGTTGCCGCCGAAGGCGCCGCCAACGCCGCCGCCGCCGCCAAATCCGCCGTTGCCGCCGCCGTAGGCGCCCGCGCCGCCGCCGCCGCCGACACCGCCGCCGCCGCCGCCGCTGCCGCTGCCGGCGCCACTGCTGTCTGCAAGGCCCGAGAGACCGCCTTTGCCGAAGGCGCCGCCGTCGCCGGAATTGGCGGCATTGCTGTTGGCGGTGCCTTGACCGCCCTCGCCGCCGTCGCCGGCCGTGGTGAGGATGCTGCCGCCAAATCCCCCCTTGCCGCCGCCGCTGCCGGGAGCCAAGTCCGTGGCGTTGCCGCCAGAGCTCGTCGTCAGAAGGAAGCCGTCGCCGCCCCCCCCGCCGCCCAGGCCGCCGGTGCCGCCGCCGCTGTGGACGTTGAAAATGCCGCCAAAGCCGCCGCCGTCGTCATTACCGGCCGGTGAATTGGTGCCCATACCTCCGCCGCCGTTGCCGGCGGTGGAGACGCCGCTGCCGCCGCCCAACGCCTCGTTGCCCGTGAACGTCACGTTGGTCAAGATCAGCGTCCCTTGATTGAAAATCGCTCCGCCCGCCCCCAGGCCGCCGCCGCCGTTGTTACTATCGCCGCCCTTGGCGATGCCATTTTCCAGTGTCGCGTTGTCCATCGTTAGGCTGCCCGCCGCCCCTTCCATCCCACCCGCCACGTAAAACAGCCGGAAGTCCGGGGTGCCGAGCCCGCCCCCGCTCAGGCGCTCGATCGTCGCCCCGTTCCCGTGGATGGTCAAGTTGTTGGCGACTTCCGGCAGGCCGTTGGGTCCGTACAGATTGTTGTTAACGGTTTGCAAGTCGTAGGTGCTGTCCGTGAGGTTGATGACGTTGCTCGAATCGCCGTTGCTGTTGGCCGTCGCCATGGCGTCGATCAACCCTTGCGTATCGCCGGCGGCGATGTTGAAGACGGCCGGCACCGTGCGGTCCTCCAGAACCTCCAGGGACGGCCGAATCCCTCGCCGTGCGGAGCCCCTCTGTGAATCGCGGCCGAACCAACGATGCCGAAATGCACGCAACCACAAGAAACGAGACATGAGACGCCCCTTTCAAAGCGAGCGCGCCCCTTCGGGGACGCTCGTCAAGATGCGAACCGTGCGCTCGACCCAACAAGCCCTTGCGCGCCTCGCCGGGCTTGGACCGGCGGCAGGGTGCTTTGTTCTCTTCACCAGGAAGTACGCCGGGTTAGGACACTGCGCGGGCGGGAAGGGCGCGCAGGGTGTGTTTACAACGGGAATCGAGGATAGTATTCTTGAGCCAGCCCAGAGTCGTATGCAGGAGAGTGTCGCCGTGGCGATACCTTCGACCCACATTTCACTCCTTTGCGCACTTGGGGAGGCAGGCCGCCATGAAGAGGCCTGGGAAGCGTTCGACGCCCGCTACCGAGACGTGATCCTCGGCTGGTGCCTGCGACGCGGGCTGCCGCCGGACGGCGCCGAGGATTTGACCCAGGACATCTTGCTGAAGCTATTCCAGCAGCTGCCCCATTACAAGCACGACCCCAAGCGGGGCCAATTCCGCGCCTGGCTGAAAGTCCTCGTCAACAACACCGTGACCGACTTCGGGCGGCGACGGCAGCGACAACCCGAGCGCGGCGGCGTCGGCGGCACGGCTTTTCTGGAGCGGCTGGCGGCCTTGGCCAGTCCCGAGGCGACGACCGAACTGAGCGGCGCCATCGAGGACCAAGCCCAGACCATTGCGGCCGAGGTTCTCCAACGGGTGCGCGTCAAACTCAAGAAGACGACCTGGCAGGCGTTTTTCCAGACGATGGTCGAGCAGCGCCCGGCCGCGGAAGTGGCCGCCGAACTGAACCTGAGCGTCGCCACCGTCTACAAGGCGAACTATCGTGTCAAACAGATGCTGCTGCAGGAGTACCGCCATGTCCACGCCCAGCGCGGCCAACCCGATCCTTTGCCCGAGTCCGCAGACGCTGGGGAAGCTCCTACGTGACGAACTGGCCCCAACGGAAGTTGACTCTGTGGAGGAGCACGTCGGAGCCTGCCCCGGCTGCCAGCAGGTGTTGGATAGGCTTGTCGGCACCCTGCCCGACGCGCTGTTGCCTGCCGGGTCGCGCGGGCGGGTCACGGACGAGAATTCGCCAGCCCTGCCCGGCTACGAGCTGCTGGACCGAATTGACGCGGGCGGCATGGGCGTGGTGTGGCGCGTCCGCGACCTGGCGTTCGGCCGCGACCTGGCCGTCAAGGTGATGGCGTCTCGCGGCCGCGCCTCCCCTTGGATGGTCGAGCGCTTTCTCACGGAGGCTCGAATCGGCGCGCAGCTGACTCATCCGTTCATCGTGCCAGTTCACAGCATGGGTCGGCTGGTGGACGGCCGTCCGTTCTACACCATGAAACTGGTTGAGGGGCGCACGCTGGCGGCGCTGCTGGAGGAGGGGGCGGCCCCAGCGGAGCGGCGGATGGAGTTAGTGCAGATCTTCGATAAGGTGTGTCAGGCCGTGGCCTTCGCCCACGGCCAGGGAGTGATCCACCGTGACCTCAAGCCGGAGAACGTCATGGTCGGGGCGCACGGCGAGGTCCAGCTGATGGACTGAGGCCTGGCCAAAGTGCTCGCCGCCCCGCCCTCCGCCGAGGGGCCGGAACCGGACGCGGCCGAACCGGAGGCGGCGGACGGCATCCGGACGCGAGCCGGCAGCGTGCTTGGTACGGCCGCCTACATGGCCCCGGAGCAGGCGCGGGGCCGGATCGCGGAGGTGGATCGACGGTCGGACGTGTTTGGCTTGGGAGGGATGCTGTGCCGTATCCTCAGCGGCGAACCGCCCTACACAGGCCCCAGCGCCGAGACGATCCGCCGGCGGGCGGCCGAGGCCGACCTGGACGAAGCGCGGGCGCGGCTGCACGGCTGCGGCGCCGATCCGGAGTTGGTCCAACTGACTGTCCACTGCCTGGCGCCGCGGAAGGCGGATCGCCCCGCCGACGCCGGCGCGGTGGCAGCGCGGTTGGCGGCGTACCAGACGGGAGTACAGGAGCGGCTGCGGCAGGCGGAACTGGAACGAGCGGCGGCCCAGGCGGCGGCGGCGGCTGAGGGGACGGCGCGGCGCCGGACGCGAGCGCTGGCGGTGGCGGTGATGGCGCTGGTGGCGTTGGCGGCCGGCGGCGGCTTGTGGGCGCAGCATCAGGCGGCCGAGCGGCGGGCGGAGCGGTCCCGCCAGGAGAGCGCCCTTCGCCAGGAGGTGGCTGCCGATCTCGACCAGGCGGTTCGATTCCGTCAGGGCGGCCACTTCGACGCCAGCCGCGAGTTGCTCGAACAGGACCGGCAGCGCCTGGCCGACAGCGGGCCGGACGACTTGCGGACCCAGGTAGAGCATTGCCTGGCCGATACCGTTTTGACCCAGCGCCTGGACGGCGGCCGCCAGCGGGCAGCCAGCTGGGAGGAAGGGAAGCTGGACCTCGCAGGGGCGGAGCGGGGCTACGCGGCGGCACTTGCGGAGGCGGGCCTTGGGCAGGAGGGCGACGAGCCGGAGAAGGTGGGGGCGCGGGTGCGGGCCTCGGCGGTGCGGGCGGAGGTCGTGGCCGCCCTCGACGACTGGGCCGGCGTGACCTCGGACGATGCCCGGCGGTCCTGGTTGCTGGCCGCGGCACGGGCCGCCGACCCGGACCCGGAGCGGGACCGGCTGCGCCGGCCCGAAGTGTGGCAGAATCAGGAGGCCCTGATGCGATTGAACAAGCTCAAAGTGTGGCAGGATCAGGAGGGCCTGATGCGACCGAGCCAGCGGCCGGAGGCTGCCCACCTGCCTCCCTCCCTGGCGATCGCACTGGCACGGCCTTTGATGCGGAGCGGCAATCACTGGCGCGCGGTGCCGCTGTTGCGCGCGGCCCAGGCGCAGCGCCCCGACGACTTCTGGATCAATGCAACGCTGGCCGGGGCATTAGACGATGCCAACCAGCCGGACGAGGCGGTCGCCTACTACCGCGCGGCGCTGGCCTTGCGCCCCCGATCCGCGACGGTGCATCGTTCGATCGCCACCGTCCTCTGCACCCGGGGTCAGGTGGAGGAGGCCATCGATCACTACCAGGAAGCCCTCCGCCTCCAACCCGGGGACATCGGCACCCTTTTCAATCTTGGTAAGGCCCTGACCCGCAACGGCCAGCTGGAGGCGGCCCTACGCTCCTTCGAGGAGGCGGTCCGTCTCAAACCCGCGGAAGGCGTGACCCACTCCGCGCTCGCCGCCGCCCTGGCTCGCGGCGGTCAGGGCGAGGCGGCCATGCGCCACTACGAGGAGGCCCTCCGGCTCAACCCCCGGATCTCCGGCCCGCACAGCGGACTCGGCATTCTCCTGTACAACCGGGGGAGGCGGGACGAGGCCATCCGTCACTACGAGGAAGCCCTCCGCCTCCGCCCAAACAACGAGGAGGCCCACCACTACCTCGGCGATGCCCTCCGCGACCGGGGCGACGTGGAAGCGGCCGTGCGCCACTACGAGGAGGCCCTCCGCATCGACCCGCGGGATGCCGCCGCTCACTACAGCCTCGGCAATGTCCTCTTCGACCGGGGCGAGCTGGAGGCGGCCGTGCGCCACTATGAGGAGGTCGTCCGCATCGATCCCAAGCACGCCGAGGCCCACTGTCACCTGGGGAACGAGTTGCTCCGCCAGGGCCGTTTCCGGGAGGCTCTGTTTCATTTGCGGGAGGGCCATGAGCTGGGGAGCAAGCAGCCGGGCTGGGCCTACCCTTCGGAGCAGTGGGTCCAGCACGCCCGGCTCCTGTTGGTGCGGGACCGCAAGCTCTCCGCCATCCTGTGGGGGGAGGCAAAATCCGTCGATGCGGTTGAGCAACTGGACCTGGCCGAGGTTTGCGTGATCCACAAGCGGTACGCCGCCGCCGCGCGCTTCGCCGCCGACGCCTTCGCCGCCCGGCCCCAGCTGGCCGAGGATCTGCAAGCCGGCTACCGCTACCGCGCCGTCTGTGCCGCCGTTCTCGCCGGCTGCGGCCGAGGCCGGGGCGCGGCCGTCCTGGACGACTCGGAGAAAGCTCGGTTCCGCCGGCAAGCCCTGGATTGGTTCGGCGCTGGCCTGGCCCTTCGGGCCAAGCAACTCAGCCGCGATCGGCGTGCGACCGAGAAGGCGCTGCGCCAATGGCTGAAGGATCCTGCCCTGGCTGATGTGCGCGACCCGGAAGCGCTGGCCCATCTCCCCGAAGCGGAACGGCGGGAGTGGCGAAGCCTTTGGCAGCAACTCAAGCGACTCGTGGGGGAGGCCGCCAAGTAGCGCCAAACCGCGTTTCGTTCTCGTCGGATTGACTTTTCCCCGTGACAGCGGAGGCAGTTTTTCGGTCCATCGATCGGCGGCAATCTCGTGGCGGCCTCGACCGACGCGTTTGAAACTTGGTTGGCCCAGGCGCAAATACCTCAACACCGTCGAAGATGTGCCGGACCAAACCGGGCCGCGACCGTCAGGGAGCGGAGCGAAGGCCCTTCTCCGACGGTCGCGGCTCCGGAAAAAAGTAGAGGCTCTTATTTTCCATCCGGCTTGTCTGGTTTGCTCTGGAGCGTCAGCAGATAGGCCAGCAAATTGTTGAAGTCCGCCTCCTGGATCTGTTCGCCGAAATTCGCCGGCATCGGCGAGGCCTGCGACGTGTTCCGCTCATCCACCTCGTCCTTCGAGACGCGCACTTCCTTGCCCTGCGCGTCGGCCAGCACCAATACCGCGCCTTCCTCTCTCAGCAGCAGCCCGGAAACTTCCATCCCCTTCTTGAGCGTCAGCGACGTCAAACGGAATGCCTGATCGACGTTGCGGTTCGGATCGAGAACGTCTTCGAGCAGGCGATCGAGTCCGCGCACGCCGACGCCGTCGAGCTGCGGGCCGACCTTGGCGCCCTGGCCGCCGACCTGGTGACAGTTGCCGCAGTTCTTGGCGAAGACCTGAGCGCCCAGCACCGAGTCCGTCTTCGCCTTGAGGTAGGCGGCGCGGCGGCGATTGAGGAGATCCTGCATTCCTTTGCCGGCCGGCGGCAAGCCCGCCGTCAACTCGGCGATGCGCTCCTTCAGTTTGGGAACCGTGGACGTTTTTAGACGCGCCGCGACGCCCGCATCCTGAAGCAGACGCGCCGAGGCCTTGCCGGACTTGATCGTTTCAAGCAGTTTTTCGACGCCGGCGGGACTGGCGGTCAGGCCGGCGGCGATGGCGGTCTGCAAGCGCGCGGGCGCGGCGGGCAGCACCTTGAGCAGTTCCGCCCGCGTTTGCTCCTGATTGGCCTGCGCCAGAAGGATTGCGGTCTGCTCGCGCAGCGCAATGGGGGATTCGGCGTCGCCGAGGACGCCGCCGAGGAGGGCCGCGTTTTGCTTGGCGTCGATGCTCGCCAGCGCCGCCAGGGCGGCCTTGCGCTGGCCTTCCGGCGCGGCGCGACGCCGCGCCAGTTCCTCCAGGTGCTTTTGATGGTCCGTCAGCCGCAGATCGCCGACCATCTTGATTCCCGCCTCGATGTCGGGTCCGTGCTTCGAGTCCAGCAGCCGGCCCGTGAGATCGACCGCCCAGGCGCGGGCCTCTTCCGGCAGCGGAGCGCGGCGTTCCTGCATGCCGTGCTCGATCTCGTGAAACAGGGCGACCTGCCGGCTGAGGTTGTCCCGGTCCTGACCGCGGACGAAGCGAAGCAGTTTCGTCATCGCCTGCGGAGTGCCGTGGCGGGCGATGTGATGGACGCAATTGAGGAGAACGCCGTCGCGCTCGCCGTAGATGTTGAGATGCATCATCAGAAAGGCCGCGGCGAACTGGGTAGGAACGCCCAACACCGACTCCGCCACGAGGTGTGGCTCCGGCTCGTTTCGGCCCCATCGCTCGCCGGAGAACTCGGTCAGCGTCGCCTCGTCGCGCAGCTGATTGCGCAGCGACATGCGAAGGACGTGCAGCAAGTGCGTGTCGTCCGCCGGCACCTTGCGGCGCAGGGCCAGCAGCGGCTCGACGTTTCGCCGCGCCGGATGCTGTCCCAGAGCGTCGGCAGCGGCGCGCTGGACGTTGGCATCGCCGTCCTTCAACGCGCCCAGGGCGAGATCGTGCTGCGCCGGCGTCAGTTTGGCTCGCTCGCTCAGTACGCGCTGGACGTGAACGCGCACCGCGCGGTCCTTATGCGTGGACCCCTTGGTCAGCACATCGTCCTCCAGGGCGCCGCCGCGCTCCAACACCCAGAGGCCGTGCATCCATTGCCAGGCGTTCGCCTTGCCGGAGGAAAGCAGATCGCGCAACACCTGCCGGTCGTCCTTGCCGCCGCGCGCGACGAGCTGATTCATCGCCTTGAAGCGCACCGTCAAATTCGGATGGCCGAGGTCTTTGATAAGATCAGCAACCGCCGCCGTGGTCCAGTCCGCGCGCGGAGCGGGGGTGCCGTATCCCGTCGCATGCGCTTCGGGCTTGTCACCTCGATAAACGATGCGCCAGATGCGGCCGCTCGTGCGATCGCGGCCGGGGTGGTTCAGCGGCACCTCGTAATGGCCGATGATGCGATTGTAAAAATCGGCGACGTACAAGGCTCCGTCGGGGCCGAGCTGGACGTGGACCGGACGGAACCACGGATCGTCGCATTCCAGAAAGCGCTTGAGGACGCCCTTCGGACTGGAGCCGTGCCATTCGATGGCGAAACGGTTGACGCGGTGGCTGACGACATCGCCGACGTAGGCGCTGCCCTGGTACGCCTTGGGATAATTGTCGGCGGCGTAGAAGGCGATGCCGGCGACGGCGGTCGATTCCGTGTAGCCGCTGTACATCTCCGGCCCGAGTCCGAGTCCGTCGTTGACGGTGCCGAAGCTCGGATACCAGGCGCCGCGCAGAAGCTGGTAGATCGGCTGCGTATGGCAATCGGCCGAGTACAGATTGCCGAGCGGATCGAAGGTCAGACCGAAGGGATTGACCTGGCCGTGCGTGTACTGCTCGATGCGGCTGCCGTCCGCCTTGATGCGATAGGTGTTGCCGGAAGTCATCTTGACCGAACTGCCGTCCTTGCCCTTGACGGTCGATTCGTTCGAGAAGCCGTGGCAAGCGTAGATCCAGCCGTCGAAGCCCCAGGTGAACGAACCCGTCAAGCCGTGCGTGTCGCGCCGGCCGTATTCGCTGTACAGCACTTGCCGATCGTCGGCGCTGCCGGCGCCCTTGCTGTCGCGCAGCCGCGAAATCGACGGGATGCTGAAAACGAGGGCGTCCTGCGGCTTGGCGGCCGGCAGCGGGATCACGCCGATAGGAATGACGAGTCCGTCGGCGAAGGTGGTGATTTTGCGGGCATGGCCGTCGTCGGCGAAGTCTTCGAGGATTTTCACGCTGTCGCGCGACTTCTTGCCGGGCGGCGGCGGATAGGGATATTCGACGGTATCTGTGACCCACAGCCGGCCGCGATCGTCGAAGGCGATGTTGAGCGGCTTGTGGATGTCCGGCTCGGCGGCGACGAGTTGGATCTCAAAGCCGGGCGGCAGGCGGAAGAGTTTGCGTTCGTCTTCAGGTTTGCGGTGCGGCGTCGGCGCGACGTTGGGATCGACTTTGGGTTGGGAACGCACGGTCACGGCGAGCAGGACGAGCAGCACGGCGGAAAGGCAGAGAATGGCGGATCGCATCATGTCCTCGGAGAACGTGAGACAATAACGGCGAGTTGATGATTGAGGATAGGGGATCGGTAAAGGGCGATCAAGAGAGCGATGGTCCGGCTGTAGTCAACGCAGAGGATCTTTTTCCGTTCGTGTGACCGGGATGACGACATGTAATATTTTTTCTCATTGACTTCTCACGGTCTACCGAGGCTGACGATCCTGGAAGCACGCTTCTCGCCAACGTCCCTCGCGGCCGCGCCGCCCGTGGAGCTTGCGCCCCCTCTATTTCCCAAGTTAACAGGGACATGCCCACGACCAGCGGCGACCGGCGGTCGGGGCCGGTCGGCCGGTCGGCCGGTCGCGGCGACAAGCAGAAATTCCTTGACAAACCGTCTGGTAGAGCTACACTTCTACTTCGACTCGATTCCACTCGTGATAAGAAGCCAATCGTTCTCGCGGTGAAGGAAGCCACACTGCAGAAGTTTTTTTCTAACCCAACGCCGTTTCCACCGGGACGGACCCCACCACCGCTAACACCGACAACACTGCCACTTTCAGCCTCAAGGTGACCTGCGCAACGGTCCTGGGACCGCTACGAATCTCCCTGGACGGCAAGAGAAGAGGCGACCGGCAGCCTGCTGGGGCTGGCTACTGCAATGAGGAAGGTGGTTTTTTCCCCGAAGAGGGCTTTCCGATGATCCGGCAGATTTCTCCAGCATTACGCGGAGTCTCCCAAGTCGAGGAGTTGGACGTGGTGGGACTACTGAATGAGATGATTGACCGTCTGGTCGCGGACTTCGAGTTCAATCAGGTCCAGTTGGCGGGCGAAGCCCATATCAACCGGACCACTGAGCCCGTGCTCCGTTTCCTTATCTGGTTGGAGAGGACTCCCGAGGCACAGGTTGCCTTGCGGTCCGCCTTCGGACGCTTGGGAGCAATGCCGGCGTCGCTGCGAGGTCGGGCGTCGGCCTTGGAGTGAACAGAAAGGACGCCGCATGGGAAGGGTAATCCTCGGCGCTATCCTCGGCCTCGCTCTCGGCGCCACCATGGGGGTCAGAATCAAGTATCTCTGTGCCATCCGGTGCCAGACGAAGGGAACGCAACCGTGAATGAAGCCTTATCGTGCTTCCGGTCTTTCCCCTTGTGAGCGGGATGTTGAGCAGGGTGTTTGGCTGGAGGGAGATCGTATGGGAGAGGGACGACGGAATCGAGCCGGACCGCCCAGCCTCTGGGTGCGAGCGCTCGTCTGCCTGGTTACGCTGGGCATAGGCGTCTACGGGGTCAGCTGCTTGATCCGCGGAAGGCTGGTCAGCGAGGGGGTCGTCCTCGAAGGAGTCTCGGCGCGGGTTGTCGGTGCCCTCATCGCGGCGCTTGCCGCAATTTCGCTGCTCCGATCACTCTATCGGTGGGAGAGGAAGCATTAGGCAGGCGCTCCAGATGTTCGCCGGCTTCAGGATGGTCGCGGCGAAGGTTTTTGATGCAATAAGAAGCATGGTTGCCACATCTGGAATAAATATTCTCATTATTTGTCTTTAGAGCCACTAACATAAAGAGTCACTTGGCATGACGTTCGCACTACGGATTGAGTGGGCCAATTCGCTCGTCCGAGGAGGTGTGTCATGGCCAAGCCGCTTGTCCCCGACGAACTGTGGGAAATCATCCACCCTTTGCTG
>DATBGU010000169.1:0-18014 GCA_036557825.1 Gemmataceae bacterium | reverse complement strand
GAGGAGGGCATCGACGGCTTGCTTCACGTCAGCGACATGAGCCACGTGCGCAAGGTGGCGCATCCCAGCGAGGTGGTGGCCAAGGGCGACAAGGTGACGTGCATGGTCCTCAACGTCGATCAGGAACGCAAGCGTATCGCCTTGGGCCTCAAGCAGATGACCAACGATCCGTGGGAGAGCGACATCCCCGGCCGATACAAGCCCGGCGAGATCAAGAAGGGCAAAGTCACCAAACTGACCAACTTCGGCGTCTTCGTCGAACTGGAGCCGGGGCTGGAGGCCTTGTTGCACATTTCGGAGTTGGCGGACTCGAAGGTGGAAAGCCCCGAGGACGTGGTCAAGGTGGGCGACGAGATCGAGGTGAAGATTCTGCGGGTGGACGCGGCGGACCGCAAGATCGGACTCAGCCGCAAGCGGGTGAACTGGACGGCGGAGGAGACGGAGGAAGCGGAGGCCGCTGAGGACGCGGCGGAGAAGGCGGCGTCGAAGCGCGAGCTGCGCGGCGGCACCGGCTCCGCCGGCGGACAACTCTTCAGCATGCCCGGCACCGAGCAGGAAGGGTAAGCGGTACTCACGTGGGGCTGTCTATCGCGGGACTGGTTGTCGGCACGTCCGCCGGCAACCAGCCCTGGATCTCGCGGTAAAAATCGCACGTCCGCCGGGCGATGCTCGGCCAACTGAACGAGCGCTCGACGCGCTGCCGCGCTTGCTGTCCCATCCGTTTGCGCCCTTCCGGGTCCGCCAGCAGCCGATTGATGGCGGCGGCGAGATCGTGCGCGAAGCCTTCCGGGTCGCTCGGCTCGAAGTCGCTGCCGGGCCGCGGCGCGAACGGAACGAGCAGGCCCGTCTCTTCCGGCACAACCACTTCCTTGATGCCGCCGACCGCCGAGGCGACGACCGGCGTCCCGCACGCCATCGCCTCCAGATTGATGATGCCGAACGGTTCATAAACCGAGGGGCAGACGAACAGGGCGGCCTGCGAATATAGCGGAACAATGTCGTGCTTGGGGAGCATCTGCGCGATCCAGACGATCGGATTGGCGGTGCGGCCGCGCGCCTGCTCCACGGCTTCCGCCATCTCGCGGCCGATTTCCTTGGTGTCCGGAGCGCCGGCGCACAGGACAATCTGCGTTCCCGGCTGGATGTGCGGGACGGCGTGGACGAGGTGGATAATGCCTTTTTGGCGCGTGATGCGGCCGACGAACAGCACGAACGGCCGAGCGGGATCGATGCCGTGACGGACGAGGACGGCGGGATCGGGCGTAGGTTTGTACTGCTCAAGGTCGATGCCGTTGTGGACGACTCGTATCCGCTGGCGCGGGACGCCGTAAAGAGCGTGAACGTCATGGCCCATCGACTCGGAAACGGCGATGACGCCGTCGGCGTTGCGGTAGGCGGTGTGTTCGATCCAGGTGCTGGCCCGGTAGGCACTGCCGAGCTGCTCGACCTTCCAGGGACGATGCGGCTCCAGCGAGTGCGTCGTTAGGACCAACCGGGCGCCGGTCAACTGCTTCGCCAGACAGCCGGCCAGGTGCGTGTACCAGGTATGGCAGTGGATCACCTCGACATCGCGCAGGCTCCCCGCCATGATGAGATCGCGGGCCAGCGTGTCCATGAATTTCTGGTGATGCGGATCCTGATACGGCAAGGCGAAATCAGCGCGGACGCCACGGACGGTCAGGTTCTGATCGTGAACGGATTGCTCACCGAAACACAACACGGTGACGCTATTCTCGCCGTCGTCGAGGCGGGTCAATTCGCGCGTGAGGTACTCGACGTGGACGCCCGCGCCGCCGTAGATGTGGGGCGGGTATTCGTTGGTGAGAATGGCGATCCGCATCGGACGCGCTCTCTTCCCGAATTCTGAGGGCGTTCGCAAAGTCGGCATGGGGCGCGCAACACCCGCGCCTCCTCCCGACTATTATGCCGGAATCTTCGCGGAATGGCGAACGGCCGGGGTCAGCCGGCCGGTGTGGGCCACACCAGCCGGCTGACCCCGGCCGTTCGCCAGTTCACCTCACGGCCGCCGCTTTCGGGTTGATGGCCTTCTCGGCCAGGCCGGTCAGCTTCTTGTCGGTTTCCGCTTCCTCGTCGAGCGTCTCCTGCAAGAGGCTGACCTACAACGTGGCCGGTGCCGATGGGGACGGCATGAACGTGCTCGGCGTCTCTCCCATGAACTACGAGTCATTTTGCTCGCCGGCGTTGCGGGCTCCTGTGATGAATGCCGCACCAACTGGGACCGATCCCTACGCTGCGGAGATGCCGCGAAGCTCGACACCCTCATTCGCGTGGCCGGTCTGTTGGAGCGACTCGTTTGGCGTCAGCGCTAACACCAACTTGGCGACTCCAACTCCTGCAACACGGCCTTGGCGAAGTCCGCAATCTCCGAATTTGGGTGGGCGGCCAATCGCCCTAACCGGGGCCGCTCGACCGCCATCAGCGACCGCAACTCAGCCATCCACGGGGGCGGTGCCGTCTCGAAGCCAGGGTTGGTGCAGCTGGCGAACCCCAGGAAAATGTCTAAAATCTCGACGGTCAGTTGCTCGCCCGCCCGGTCCAGCACTTCCAAGAGGAACGGCAACGCCGGCAGAGCAGCGGACGAGACATAGGCGTGGTCGTGGCACAACCCGCACCAAAGCTCGTGGCTCGCCGCTAGCGAGGCCTTCTCGTCTGGCCCGGCCAACCGTCGTAGTTGGTCTGGCACCCTCACCGCCGAACCGTAGGCGGTGTCGAAGTGGCCCCAGGCGATGGCGTCCAGTCGCTCGTCGAGCCTCGGTCCCACCGGACGCCCTCCTTTGCCGAACAAGTAATCCTCCACCTTTCCGTCCTCCATCCTCGCCGTGCGTCACGCCGCCGTCAAGCGCGTTCCCGGCTTCCACTGCCCGGCGTCCGGCTATGACGGCGGAGCCGTCCGCTGGAGGGCAACGGCGTGACAGGAGCCGATGGACACGCGGGCCGGGGCGAGTTACGCTGCAAGCTGGACGACCGAGGGCACCAGCGGAGAGAAGACCGTGACCGAGGCGGAATGGCTAGGCTGCCGAGAACCACAGGGAATGATTGAGCATGTTCGTATGGAGGTCAGTGACCGGAAACTCCGTCTTTTCGCAACCGCCTGGTTACGTCAGGTTTGGCATGCCCTCAATGATGACCGAAGCCGGCAGGCCGTGGAGATAGCGGAGCGTCATGCTGATGGCTTGGCGAGCGATGCCGAACTTGACCGTGCATGCGATGCCGCAGGCAAAGTAATCCAGGTGTTTGACTCGGAGAGGCGATGGACCAGGACGGCATTTGAGGCGGCATGTGCTGCCAATTGGGTTGCCGTGGAGGAGGCAGTGGAAGCAGCCGATCAACAACTACTTTGGAAGATTGCAGACGGCCAGGATCAACTCCAAGCCTCTTTGCTTCGTGAACTACTTGGCAACCCGTTCCGCCCCATCTCGATTGATCCTGCCTACCTATCCTGGCACGACGGCCTCATTCCCACGATGGCCCAGCGGATGTACGACCGCCGCGACTTCAGCGACATGCCGGTGTTGGCCGACGCCCTTGAAGAGTCCGGCTGCCAGAACCAGGACATCCTCGGCCACTGCCGGTCGGGAGGCGAGCATGTCCGGGGCTGCTGGGTGGTCGATGCCCTGCTGGGCAAGGAGTGAGGTCAACGTGCTGCCCCATCCACAGCGCCGCAGGCGTGCGGGCTGAGATGGCACCGGCACCTGCTGCGAGGGACCGGCTGGTCTGTCATGCCGTCCCTATCACCACGAAAGGCGGCCTGCCGTCCCTACCGTGCAGACCATGTCCGTTCAGTTCGTGACGCGATCCGTTTGGTCCAGGCCATCCAGTTGCCGCAGGAAGTGCAAGGCGGCATCGAACAGGGCAAGGACGTGGATCTGTTTCGCTTCGAGGGCAAGGAAGGACAGCGGATCACGATGGAGATATTCGCCGCCCGTTACGGCTCGGCGCTCGATTCGCTGCTGATTCTGTACAATGGCGAGAGCCGTATCCTCGCGTCCTGCGACGACATCTCCGGTAGTTCCGATTCCCGGCTCGACGCGACCTTGCCGAAATCCGGAACGTACTTCGTGGGCGTGATCGACGCCAACGATCAGAACGGCCCGGTTCACGTCTATCGGCTGAGTGTGCGATACCAGAGTGCAAGCGCTCGAAGGTAGGTGCCGCGAGCCGAGCGGCACTACGCGTCCGGCTCGGCTCGCGGCACCTACCGGCAGCGCCGCGCTTCGGTAGGTGCCGCGAGCCGAGCGGCACTTGGGGTCCGGCTCGGCTCGCCGGACCTACGAAAACGCCACGACAACACAGGTGACGTTATCGTTGGAGCCTCGCTCCAGCGCCAGCGCCACCAACTCGTTCGCCCATTCCTGGGGATCGCTGTGACGGGCGGCGCCCGCACGCAGATCGTCGGGGCTGATGAAATTGGTCAGACCGTCGCTGGCCAGGACGAGACAGTCTCCCGGCTGCGGCGCGAACGGACGCACCTCGGCCGAGTCGGACAGGTCGGCACAGCCGAGGAACTTGTACAGGACGTGGCGATACGGACTATGCCGGGCCTGCTCCGCCGTCAGCGCCCCGTTGCGGAGCAGAGCATCGGCCACGGTATGGTCCATGGTCAATTGCTCGACGCGCTCGGCACGGATGAGATAGGCGCGGCTGTCGCCCAGTCCGGCCACGTAAATCCGATCGTCCCGGCGCACGGCGAGCACAGCGGTGGTGCCCATGCGGCGGCCGGCGATCTGGTGCCGGCCGGCGTCAAGGATGGCCTCGTTGGCTTCGAGAAGGGCCTGCAAGACGGCCTCGCTGGGGTCGAGGTGAGCATCGAGACGCACCTGGATCGCGCGCGGGATAATCTCCACGGCCAAGCTGCTGGCGTGTTCGCCGGACTCTTGCCCGCCCATGCCGTCGGCCACCAGGAAAACGTCTCGAGTGGTGTCGGCGACGTAGCGGTCTTCGTTGTTGGGACGCAATCCCTGGGCACTGCGACCGCCTGCGCGGACCTGAAGAGATGCCATGCTCGGCTCCCGCGAGAGAGGGGCGCGCTCGCGACGAGCATCCCCACACCAATAACCCACCTTTTATTTTATCCCCACGTTTTGCAGGCAGACAAGCGGGCCGGCGGCGAAATCCCATCCGATGCTGCGCTCACAAGGCAACTGCGCCGGAGAATTCGTCCTTTGAGAAAAGTCAAGCAGACCTGCGACGGTGCGGAAGGCGCTCGGTTTGCTACAAAGGGAAGGGGACATTGACCGTGGCGGAGGGGAGGGTTCGACAGATGGGTCTGCGGAACCAGCGTCATCGCCGCCCCGAGATCATGGATCAGCCGGACCTCAGCCGCGAGCGGCATGTCCGCGCCCTGCACGGTCTTGCCCGCATCAATCTTCTCAGTCACAGTGCCGGCATCCTCTGGCCGGAGCTTGCCGAGCTGGCTCGGTCCCTCGCGCCGCGCATCCCGCGCGTTCTCGACGTGGCCACGGGCGGCGGCGACGTGCCGATCCGTCTGTGGCGACGAGCGCGGCGGGCCGGACTCGACTTGCGGCTGGAAGGCTGCGACATCAGCAGTGTCGCCCTGGAGCACGCCCGCGCCCGCGCCGCGGAGTCCGGCGCGCCGGTTCGCTTTTTCGACCACGATGCTCTGTCGGGTCCGGCGTTGACGGGTTACGATGCGGTGATGTGTTCGTTGTTTCTGCATCATCTGGACGAGACGCAGGCGGTGGCGTTTCTGCGCCGCATGGCCGAGATGGCGGAACGCCTCGTCTTGGTCAACGATCTCGAACGAGGATGGATGGGACTGTTGGCGGCGCACGTGGTCACGCGATTGCTGACCACTTCCGACGTGGTTCACTTCGACGGCCCCGCCTCGGTTGCAGGCGCTTTCACGAAGGCGGAGGCGCGGGAGTTGGCCGAGCGCGCCGGCCTGATCGGCGCTCGCGTGGCCGCGCGTTGGCCGTTTCGCTGGTTGCTGACGTGGAGACGCCCATGACGATCGCGGCGACGACCAGCCCGCGTGAGGCGGCCCGGTGCACCTGGGATGCGGTCGTTGTCGGCGCGGGGCCGGCCGGAGCGATGGCGGCTCGCGAACTGGCTCGCCGCGGATTGACGGTGCTGCTGGTCGATCGCGCCACGTTCCCCCGTTGGAAAGTGTGCGGCTGCTGCCTAAATGCTCATGCGTTGGCGACGCTGCAAGCTGCCGGGCTTCGAGAACTGGTCCCGCAGTGCGGCGCCGTGCCGCTGAGGGAGATTTGTCTGGCGGCCGTCGGCCGCGATGCTCGCCTGCCTCTGTCCGGCGGCGTGTCGCTGTCACGTGAAACATTCGATGCGGCCCTGGTGCGGGCTGCCGTCGAGGAAGGGGCCGCGTTTCTGCCGCAAACCCACGCCTCGCTCGCGCCATCCACCGCGAATTGTGGGACGCGAACAATCGAACTATCGGCGGTCGGCGGCGGAGCGCCGGCGGTCGAGCGGGTGGCGGCGCGAGTGGTGCTTGTAGCCGATGGGCTAAGCGGCAAATTGGTCGCTCGCGCCGGGGTCAGCGGGGTCGCGGCCGCACCCGGAGCGCGCATCGGCGCGGGCGTGGTCGCGGCGGAGGGGCCGACGTTTTATTCCGCCGGCACGATCTACATGGCTTGCGGGCGCGACGGCTACCTGGGATTGGTCCGGCTCGAAGACGGCCGGCTCGATCTGGCGGCCGCGCTGGATCCCGTTTGGGTGCGCGGTTGCGGCGGGCCGGGGCACGCTGCCACGCAATTACTCGCGGAGGTGGGTTGGCCCACCGTGCCGCGCCTGGCCGAGTTGGGTTGGCGAGGAACGCCGGCCCTGACGCGGCGAGCGCGGCGGCTGGCCGCCGAGCGTCTGTTCCTTCTCGGCGACGCCGCCGGCTACATCGAGCCGTTCACCGGCGAGGGCATGGCCTGGGCGCTGGCTTCCGCCAGGGCGGTGGCGCCCCTGGCGGCGCGGGCGGTCCAGCGCTGGCATCCGAAACTCACCTGGGAATGGGGCGAGGCGTACCGCGAGCTGATCGGTCGCCGCCAACTCGTCTGCCGGTTCATCTCCGGCGTGCTGCGTTCGCCGCATCTGACGCGTACCCTGATTTATCTGCTCGCCTACGCGCCGGCCCTGGCCGCCCCGGTGGTCCGCTATCTCGGCTGCGCCGAAATCCGAAATCCGAAATCCGAAATCCGAAAGAAATCTCAATCCCCAAATCCAAAACTTCAAATGGGCCTTTGAGATTTCCGATTTTGAGTTTACTATTTCTTTCGGATTCGGATTTCGGATTTCGGATTTCGGATTTCTGTCTATGGATGTCACGGCGGCCTCGACACTCTTCGCCTGTCTGGATCGCGAAGTCTGGTTGGTCACGGCCCAGGCGGACGGGCAGCGCGGAGGACTGATCGCCACCTTCGTCAACCAGGCCACCATCGTGCCGGACCTTCCGCGCGTGCTTGTCGGCCTGGCTCGCCAGCATCACACCTGGGAGTTGGTCGAGCAGAGCAGCGCCTTCGTCCTGCACTTGCTCGGCGAACAGCACCTGGATTGGGTCTGGCGTTTCGGCCTGGAGTCGGGACGCGGACGCGACAAACTGGAAGGAATGCGACTCGGTGCGATGGCGGCCGGCGGTCCAGTGCTGGAGGACGCCGTCGGCTGGCTCGATTGTCGGGTGGAGGCGCGGCTGGAAAGCGGCGACCGTACGGTCTATCTGGCCGAGGTGGTGCAAGGCGGCGTTACCCACTTCGCTCCCCCGCTGACCATGCGGCGGCTGCTGCAACTGGCGCCGCCCGCCCAACTCGCCGAACTGAAACGCCAACTCTCTCACGATAGCGAGATCGACGCGGAAGCCATCCGCCGTTGGCGCGAGCGGTAAATCGACCGACGACGGGCGTCTACTTTCGGCTGAGCCATTTTTGCCGGGTTTCTTCCAGGACCAATCCCACGGCATCGGGATTCATGGGCCAGAAGGAAGATCGTTTGAGGTCGTCGAGCAGGGCGAGCCAGGAGTCGTGGTCCCATTGACCTCGCCGCGCCTCGATCCAGGCCCACGGCTGACCGGACTCACGCCATCGCCGCAGGTTGTCGGCTTGCGGATCGGCCGACGCTTCCCGCATTGTGGCCGGCTGCTCGTTGGATGCAGGCGTCTGCTTCTGTCCTTCGCCGGTGTGCGTCTTTGGCTCGTTGGCCGCGGTGGGCGTCTCGCGCTTCCCGAACAGCCAGTGGAAGATACGCACGACTCGACCTCCAGGGTAAGAGCCAACGGAAACAACCGGCGCGGGGCGTCAAATCCTTGAAGCTACTCTAGCACGCTCGGCAAGGGATGTGCAGTACCGGCCGCGTCCGCAATAGATATTTCCTTCGCGGACGCGGCCGGCTCCGATCGGTTGGTTGTTCTAGTGAGCGTCGTCTTCCGTCGGCGGGGGATCCTCGCCGTATTGCGCCCGATACTCGGCCGCGAACTTATCTTTCAACTTCGGGTTGCAAAGGGAACACTGCGACAGTGCGCGGTCGTGCTTCTCGCACCAGTCGCCCTTTTTCTTGAAATCGGCGGCGACCTTGGCGCTGCACATACTGCACGTGGACTCGGGCAAACCGTGCTCGGCGCACCAGTCGCGGCCCTTGTAGTTGTGCTTCGATTCCGCCTGCGCCGCCGGCTTGTCCTTTTTCGCTTGCGCCTCCTTCGCCCGGTTCTCCGACTGCCCGCAGCCGGCGATCAACAGGACGGACGCCGCAAGCAGCGACAACCACTGGACGCCCTTTCTCGATGCCGAACGCATAACATCCTCCTCAAGCGTGTACTTGCTCAGGAACCCCGACCGGAACGTCCACGGCACCATTCCGCGAATCCGCCCCGGTCCTTTCCGCTTCTTCTCCGTGTTCGCCAAACAACCAATCGAGCTGCTCAGCGCGGCAGTCGAACGCACGCATCAGTAGCCACCGGCCCGCGCCGGCCGCCGAGTCGAACAGCACATACAGCACCCGAATGACCAACAGCGACATCACCATCGCGCTAAGGACGCCGCCGATGACGACCGTCGCCAGCGGCCGCTGCACCTCGGCCCCCATGCCGGTGCTGAAGGCCATCGGCAAAAAGCCCAGGCTCGCCACCAGCGTCGTCATCAGCACCGGACGCAACCGCGTCACGGCGGCGCGGCGCACGGCCTCGTCGCGCGGCAATCCCTCCTGGCGCAGACGGCGGATGCAGGAGACGAGAATCATGTCGTCCAGCACCGCCACGCCGGACATGGCGATGAAGCCCACGGCCGCCGAGATGGAGAACGGCATGTCGCGCAGCCACAGCGCCACGATGCCGCCCACCCAGCCCAGCGGCACACCCGTGAAAACGCGCAGTGCATCCACGACATTGCGATACGTCAGAAACAGCAGCACGAGGATGAGGACGATCGCCAACGGCACCACGATAAGCAGCCTCCGGCGGGCGCTCTCGAAATGCTCGAACTGACCCCCCCATTCGAGGTGATAGCGTCCCGGCGGCAGCGAAATCTCTTCGCGAAGACGGCGCTGCGCTTCCGCCACGAAGCTCCCCATGTCTCGACCGCGGATGTTGCTGGTGACGGTGATGCGCCGCTGTCCCGATTCGCGCGCGATGGTGGACGGCCCCTCGACTTCTTGCACCGACGCCAGGCGCGACAGTGGGATGCGCTCGCCGGCGGGCGTCGCGATCAAGAGCGCTTCGATCGTTTGCGGACTGTGCCGCGAATGCTCCGGCAGACGCACCACCAGCGGAAAGTGAAACTGCCCCTCGACGACCTCGCCCAGCGGCTTGCTGCCGATCGACTCGACCAGATCCAGCACCGCCGAGGCCGGCACGCCGTAGCGGGCAATCTCGTCCTGCTTGATCTTGATTTGCAGGACCGGCTGGCCGGTGATCTGCTCCGCACTGACGTCGGTGCTGCCGTCGATGGACTTCAGTACGCGCTCGATCTCCTCGGCCTTGGACTTCAGAACATCGAGATCGTCGCCGAATAGTTTGACGGCCACGTCGGAGCGGACGCCGGAAATCATCTCGTTGATGCGCAGCTCGATGGGCTGCGAGAACGACAGCTTCTGGCCGGGTAGTTGACGCACCTCCCTCTCGATGAGCGAGGTCAGTTCCGCCTGCGTGCTTGCGGTCCGCTGCCGCAGGGCGTCTCGCAACGTCGCATCTCCATCCTGCAACTCCTCGGCCCGCCGGGAGCGTGCCTGCCGCCATTGCTCGCGCGGCTTCAAGGTGATGAACACATCGGTGAGTTCGACGCCCATCGGATCAGTCGCCACCTCTGCGGTTCCGATACGGCTCCAGACGTGCTCCACTTCCGGGAAGGCGCGCAAAATCGCTTTCTCCATGCGCGTGTTGGCGCGGATGGACTCGTCGAGATCGGTGCCGGCGAGCCGGACCACGTTGATGCAGACGGCTCCTTCGGAGAGGCGCGGCACGAACTCGGAGCCGAGGTTGGGGGCGAGCACGCCGAAGGCGACGACCAGCACACCCCCGGCGATTCCCAGCACCGCCAGCTTGTGTCCCATGCACAGCCGCAGGATCGGATTGTGAATGCGATGGGCCAGGCGCATCAGCAGCGGCTCGCGTTCGCGAATGCGGCGCGGTAAGAGCAGACTCGCCAGCACCGGCATGAGCGTCAGCGACAGGACCATCGAACCGGCCAGGGCGCACAGCACCGTCAGCGCCATCGGGCGGAACAGCTTGCCTTCGATCCCTTCGAGCGTCAGGATCGGCAGGTAAACGATCATGATAATCAGTTCGCCGAACATCGTCGGCCGGCGCACCTCGACGGCGGCGTCGCGGATGACTTGCAGGCGGGTGCGCCGCGAATCGCCGTGAGCGAGGCGGCGGACGCAGTTCTCGACCATGACGACGGAGCTGTCCACGACCATGCCGAAGTCGATGGCCCCCAGGCTGAGCAGACTGGCGGCGATGCCGAATCGCAACATGCCGGCAAAGGCCAGCAGCATCGACAGCGGAATCGCCAGGGCCACGATGAACGCCGCCCGCAGATTGCCCAAGAAAAGGAACAGGACGGCGACCACCAGCAACCCGCCCTCGAACAGGTTCTTGCGCACCGTGTCGATGACGTGGCCGACAAGCTCCGTGCGGTCGTAGACCGGCTCGACCTTGACGTTGCGCGGCAGGCTGGTCTTGATGTCCTCCAACTTGTTCTTCATGGCCCAGGTCACTTGATGGCCGTTCTCGCCCATCAGCATGAAGCCCAGACCGAGGACGACCTCCCCGTTGCCGTCGGCCGTGACCGCGCCGCGGCGGATCTCGTGACCGATTTGCACGTCCGCCACGTCCGCGACCTTGATCGGCACCCCGTCGCGCGCGGCGACGACAATGCCCCCAATCTGCTCCACGTTGACGGTGCGGCCGAGACCGTGGACGAGGAGCATCTGACTGTTGCGGCGAATGCTGCCGCCGCCGACGTTGCGATTGTTCTTCTCCACCGCCCGCACGACCTCGTCGAACGTCAGGTCGTGCTTGATGAGACGATCGGGGTCGATGCGCACCTGATATTGCTTCTCGTATCCGCCCCAGGTGTTGATCTCGGCGGCGCCCTTGACGGTGCGCATCTTCGGTTTGATGACCCAATCGTGGATGGTGCGCAGGTCGGTCCGGTTGTCGCCGCGGCCGGTTACGACGTAGTGAAACACCTCGCCCAGTCCCGTGGCGACCGGACCCATCCGCGGCCGTTCGATGCCGGCGGGAATCTCGACCGTCGTTAGCCGTTCGTTGATGACTTGGCGGGCGAAGTAAATGTCGGTGCCGTCCTCGAAGGTGACGACCACTTGCGACAGACCGAACTTGGAGACGGAGCGGAGTTGCCTCAAGTGGGGCAGGCCGCTAATGACCTGCTCGATGGGGTAGGTGATGCGCTGCTCGACCTCCTCCGGTCCCAGGGCGGGCGCGACCGTGTTGATCTGCACCTGCACGGGAGTCGTATCCGGGAAAGCGTCGATGTCGAGATAGCGCAGCGAAACCGCGCCCAGTCCGGCGACAGCCGCCGTCCCCAGCAGAACGAGCAGGCGATGATGCAACGAAAAATCAATGATCCCGTTGAGCAAGGGAAGGTCTCCCTATAGCGGAGGCACGGATCGTTTCGAGAAACGCCGAGAGCGGAAGCGGCCCGACCGGGTCGCTCAGTGACCGCACCCTCAGCCCTCGCCGAGGTTGCCGCGCAGCAGTTCCGCGCGCAGGACGCCGCTGCCCCTGGCCGCCACCACCTCACCCGGTAGCACGCCAGCGAGGATCTCGGTGTACTGTTCGTCCTTCGCGCCCGGACGCACCTTGCGGACGTGGAAGACCTTCGGAGCGCCCGCAACCAGGAAGTTTTTGTCGCGGACGAAGACGACGTGACAATCGCCCTCCCAGTGGACCGCCTCGTTGGGCACGACGAGCGTGTCCTTCTCCTCGCGCAGCACGACGCGGCCGGTGCCGTAAGTGTTGGCCCGCAAGCGGCCGTCCGGATTGGCGAGATCGACGCGCACTTTCACGGTGCGCGTCTTCTCATCGACGGCGGTGCTGATCCAGGAGATCGTTCCCGTCACTTCGTTTCCGCCGCCGTCTTCGCGGAAACGCACAACCTGCCCGACGGCCACGCGGCGGGCGTCCTCCAGGCGCGGATTGAGCGTCAGCCACATTCGCCGCACGTCGGCCACCGTGAGCAGCAACTTCGCGGTGTCCACGACCTCGCCGGCGACCACCTCGCGCTCGACCACCACGCCATCGACGGGGGATTGGATCGGCAAGAGGTTCGCCGTGGTTGTCCGCGGATCGAGTGCGCGGCGCATGTCATCGGGCAGCCCCAGAAATTGGACGCGCTCGGCCAGTTGTTGCTCGGACAGATCCTTCATGGCGTCGGCATCGAGCGGCAGGCCGAGATTGACGAGGGCTTGGCGGGCGCTGACGAGGCGAATGCGGGCCTCGCTCACGGCCGAGGCGGCGTCCAGAAGACGCTGTTGCGCGATGGCGCTGCCGGCCTGCTTGAGGTTTTCGTGAACGCTGCTTTTGAGGCGGAGCTGGACGACTGCTTGCAGGAAGTCCGCCTTGGCCCGTCCGACCTCCTGCGACTCAATGAGGGCGATCGTCTCGCCCGCCTTCACGGGATCGCCGACCTTCTTCTCCATCCGCCAGACGGTGCCGGGGGCGCGCGACGACAAATGCGCGACGCGCGTTTGATCGTAGGTGATCTCGCCGTTGGCCGCGATGTATTCGACCATCGGAGCGCGCCAGACGATCTTGACCTCGACGCCGGCCCTGGCCACAGCCTCGACGGAAGCGAACTGAATGCGGCGGTGGTGCAACTTGCACTTGCTATTATTGTCCGGCCGAGGCAACAGGGCCAGCGCCCTCTCCGCCCGCTCCAGGTCGGCGAGGGAGATGGTCGGCGTCCCGCTCAGTTGAGCGATTTCGGGATGCTCGAACGGACATTCGTTGATGCCGTGTTTGGGGCACCAACCGAACTCCTTGCCGCGCGGCATCAATTCGGGGTTGCACTCGACGCACTCCGATTCCGGGACGGCGTGCTCGGCGCACCAATCATCCTTCGCCGCCGGCGACCCGCCCAGGAGGACCGACAATCGCGGCAACTGCCAACCGCTGTGATGCCCCCAGTACGCCAACGCGGCCAGGCCCGCCAGGACAAGCAGAGTCGGTACGCCTCGAAGCAAGGAGCTGAGGAGCCGGACGACGCGGCTCATTGGTCGAGGATGGGGCGAGACAGACGTGGAGGATTTCCTCTCGCCGGTCTGCGCGATGGGTTCCAGCACGCTAAGACTGTCCGAAGGATCAGACATGATCGCTCCTCTGTACCATGTCTCCTCCAGCGTGGGGAGGAAACGATGGGGCAATGAATGTCCGCGCGGCATCCGCGCGAGCCAAAGTCTCTACATCAATGTGGGGATCGTTCGGAGCGAATCAGAGACGTGGAGGACGATTGAACTTGCCGGAACAAGGAGGGGTGTAGAGAGGAGACAGATCCGCGATCGACTGTTCGAGACAGGGGCTGGGTTCGGGTGTTGGAACCGCGGAAAAGGGGCAAGGGATTTTCGCCACGTTGCAATAGGCGCAGCCGCCCGGATAGGGACAGGAAGAACCGTCGTGCGAATGCGGGCAAGGATCGGAGGCTTCGTCCGCGTCGTCGAGGACATCACCGGCATGGCCGTGCGAAGAGGAGTGGTGTTCCTCTTCTTGAGGACAACACCTGGCCGGCGAGCCGTTGGCGGTCAGAAACGCCGCCACCGTCACCCAGACAATCAGGCGCTGCCGGTGTCTCATTTCGGATCGCGGCCTCCGCGTCGAAAAAAGGGCGAAAAACACGGGCGGAAAGGTGATTATTGTAAGTTATCGGCAATTTGGGTCAACTCCTCCAGTCTTTGCGACCCAAGGGAACCCAAAACAACTTCGTCGTGTAAACGAAGAGGATCACTCCGCGGCAGGCGGCTCGACGACATCGACCGGCTGAGCGCGCTCCTCCGGCTCCTCGCGGGCCACCTGCGCGATGCTGGCGATCTTGTCGCCCTCGTTGAGGTTCATGATGCGCACGCCCTGCGTGTTGCGGCCGACGATGCGGATCTCGCGGACGTGCGTGCGGTTGACCATGCCGCCCGTCGTGATGAGCATGATGTCGTCGGCGTCGCGCACCGAGCAGACGCCGACAACGTGACCGTTGCGCTCGCTGGTGCGGATGTCGCGGATGCCCTTACCGCCGCGGCGCTGCTTGCGATAGTGCATCGCCGAACGCTCGCCTTCTCCGGTCGCTGACGCTCCCGGCTCGCCTTCTTCGCCGTCTCCGGTCGCCAGCGGTCCCGGCTCGGTTTCGTCGCTCGTTTCGTCGGTCTCGGCGACTTCGGCACCGGCCGTGTTGGCACCGAACGGCGTCCGTTTGCCGTAGCCGTTCTCGCACACCGTCAGCAGATATCCCTCCGGGTCGGCCACCACCATGCCGACGACCTCGTCGTCCCCTTGCAAATTGATGCCCTTGACGCCGCGCGTGTTGCGGCCCATGGCGCGAGCGCCGGATTCGTCAAAGCGGATCGCCATGCCGTTGCGCGTACACAGCAACACTTCGTCGCCGGGCTTCGTCAGGGCCACGTCGATGAGAGTGTCGCCCTCGTCGAGGTTGATGCCGATGATGCCGCCCGATTTGGGCCGGCTGTACTCGGCCAGCGCCGTCTTCTTCACCAGGCCGCGGCGAGTGGCCATGATGAGGTGGTGCTGATCGTCGAAGCGGCGCACCGGGATCATGCTGGTGATCTTCTCTTCCGGCTTGAGCGACAGCACGTTGGCGATGGCCCGGCCGGTCGAAGTGCGACTGCCCGCCGGGATGTCGTAGACTTTGATCCAGTACAGTTGGCCGCGGTTGGTGAAGCACAGCAGGTAGGCGTGCGTGCTGGCGACGAAGAAATGCTCGATGAAATCGTCTTCGCGCGTGGCGCCGCCGATGACGCCCTTGCCGCCGCGGTGCTGCGTGCGATAGGTGTTCAGCGGCAGCCGTTTGATGTAGCCGGCGTGGCTAATGGTGACGGCGTTGTCCTCCTCGGCGATCAGATCTTCGAGATCCAGCCGGCCGACCGCGCCGGTGATCTCGGTCTTGCGATCGTCGCCGTATTTATCGCGCAGGTCCGCCAGATCCTTCTTGATGACCTCGCGGATGTTTTGTTCGCTGCCGAGCAGTTGCTCGTAGCTCTGGATCTTGCCGCGCAGATCGTTGTATTCCTTGAGGATCTCATCGCGTTCCAGCGCGGCGAGCTGACCCAGCTGCATGCGAACGACGGCCTCGGCCTGCGCCTCGGTCATGCGGTAGGCGGCCGAGACGCCGATCTCGCGCTGAAGCGCCTGGAAGTGCGCTTCGCCCAGCGCTCGACTCATGACGGCCGCCGCCACTTCCAGCCCCTGTAAACGCAGCTTCGCCTCGGCCCGGCTGGGAGCGCGGCGGCAAATGTTAATCACCTCGTCCAGCGACGAGATGGCGATGAGCTGGCCTTCGAGGACGTGGGCGCGCCGCTTGGCTTCGCGCATCTGAAACTCGGTGCGGCGGCGGATCACCGACATGCGATGGCGGACGAACTCCTCCAGCATGCGCTTGAGCGTCATCACCTCCGGCCGGCCGTCCACCAGCGCCAGCAGGATAAGGCTGACCGTCTTCTCCAGCGGTGAATACTGATACAGCTGGTTGAGGATCAGGTTCGGGTCGGCGTCGCGCTTGAGATACACGACCAACCGCACCGGCTCGCCGTTGCGAGCGCTGGACTCGTCGCGGATGTCGCGGATGCCCTTGATGCGTTCGTCCTTGACGAGATCGCCGATGGCGGCGGCGAGACGGTTGCGCGTCTGCTGATAGGGCACCTCAGTGACGATGATCTGCGTTTGGCCGTTCTCCTCGCGGATGTCGGCGCGGGCGCGGAGCGTGATCTTGCCGCGGCCGGTGGCGTAGCCGTCGAGGATGCCCTGACGGCCGCAGATGATGCCGCCGGTCGGGAAGTCGGGTCCGGGGATGATCTCCAGCAATTCCGGCAGCGTCACGTCCGGCTCGTCGATTATCTTGATGGCGGCGTCGCAGACCTCGCGGAGATTGTGCGGCGGGATGTCGGTGGCCATGCCCACGGCGATGCCGTCGGAGCCGTTGACCAGCAGGTTGGGGAACTTGCTGGGCAAGACCAGCGGCTCGCGATACTTGCCGTCGTAGCTGTCGATGTAATCGACCGTGTCGGATTCGAGATCGGCGAGCATCTCGCCGCCGACGGCGGTGAGACGCGCTTCGGTGTACCGATGGGCGGCGGGCGGCAGGCCGGCGATGGAGCCGAAATTGCCCTGCGGATGCACCAGGCAATAGCGCATGTTCCAGTCCTGCGCCATGCGCACCAGCGTCGGATAGATCGACTGGTCGCCGTGCGGGTGGTAGCGCTTCATCGTCTCGCCGATGATGCCGGCGCACTTGCTGGTGGCGCTGGCCGGGCCGAGATTGAGGTCGTTCATCGCCACGAGGATGCGCCGCTGCGACGGCTTGAGTCCGTCGCGCACGTCGGGCAGCGCCCGACTGATGATGACGCTCATGGCGTAGGTGAGATAGCTGTCTTTCAGCTCATCGGCGATGTTGAGAGGGTCGTGGCCGTTGCCATTGCTGCCTGGTTCGGGCGGGACGTTGCTCGGCGGTCCGGCGGGTGGGTTCGTCGAGGGCGGGAGATCGTCTGGCAAGGCAATTATCCTCCGTGGCGCCGCGCCGAAACTCGGCCCGCGCCGTCAAACTTTTGTGGTCTTTTCTTCGGTTTATTCTAGCAAAATCGGCCCTTTCGCACTACGCCGGTTGCCGCTTCGGGGGAACCAATTTGCTTTCGCGGCGGACTAAGAGGATGATAAGATGTTGCGGGCAGTCGGAGGGCGATTCGCGGCCCTTGCGCTGCCGTGGGAACCATTTGTCCGGGAGGACCGATCATGCGCCGTCTCGTCGTCACCACCAGCCTGTTCGCCGCCTGCCTGGTGGGTTTCGTCAATCTGTTCGCCGCCGAGGACACGAAGGACACCCCCAAGGCCGCCGCCACGCGGAAGCTGCTCAAAACCAAGGTGTCGGTGGAGTACAAGGACACCACCTTGCGAGATGTGATTGACGACATTAAGGATCAAATAAAGGACAAAACCAAGAAAACGGTCGGCGTACGCCTGGACAACAAGGGCGGCGTCTCGAACAATACCAAGTTCACCTACAAGGCCGACGACAAGGCGCTCGAAGAAGTATTCGATGAGATGTTCAAGAAAAACGATCTCGGCTACATCGTGATCTCGCAGCAAGGCAACGCCTACGACGGCACACTGCTCATCGTCAAGGGCAAGGCCCGCGGCTATCCGGAAAAGAAGGATTGACCGACTCGGCGTTTCGTGTACTAACCAGCCCGGAGCGCCAGCGACGGGCTCTTTCACCCGTCGCTGGCGCTCCGGGCTTGTACGAACGTATCCATGCACGATTCGTCATGCCATCCCGTCCCTTTCTCGATCCCGAACGCGCCGATGCCGA
>DATBGU010000168.1:0-13943 GCA_036557825.1 Gemmataceae bacterium | reverse complement strand
CGGCCGGCGTAAGCCGGCTGGTAGGACTCGCACCAGCCGGCTTACGCCGGCCGCTCGCCAGGGAGAATGCCGATGGGGGCGGACCTTGATTTCCTCGTGCTGGTGGTCGATGACGACGCCGACACGCGCGACAATCTGCGCGACATCCTCGAACTGGATAACTATCATGTCGAAACCGCCGGCACGGCGGCCGAAGTCTTGAGACGGAACGACTGGGACCGAGTTTCGGCCATCCTTCTCGATCGCCGGCTGCCCGACGGCGATGCCGAGGAGTTGTTGCCGCGCCTGCGACAATTGGCCCCAGAGACCGCCGTCCTGATCGTCACCGGCTATGTCGATCTCCAGGGCGCCATCGTCGCCTTACGCCAGGGAGCGGCCGACTACATCCTCAAGCCCATCAACGCCGACGCGCTGCGGGCCAGCCTGGCGCGCCTCGTCGAACGACGGCTGCTGATACGGGCCAAGGAGCGCAGCGAGACCGCCTTCCGCACCCTCATCGAGGCCGCCCCTTGCTTGATCGTCATTCTCCGCGCCGATCACACCATCGCCTACTTCAGCCCCTTCGCCGAGGAACTGACGGGCTACCGAGCCGAGGAAGTGCTGGGCGCGAATTACATCGAGCGATTCCTCTGCGGCGACTGTCAGGCGATGGTTCACGAGCATTTGCAACGGGTGCTGGCCGGCACGCCGGCGCGCGGCTTCGAGAACCCGGTGCTCTGCCACGATGGCTCGTCCCGCTGGTTTATCTGGAACGCCCAGCGCCTGACCGATTACGAGGGCGCGCCGGCGATCTTGAAGGTCGGCCAGGACATTACCGCCCTCAAACAGGCTCAGGAACGCACCTTACAAGCGGAGCGGTTGGCGGCTATCGGTCAGATGATGGCCGGTCTGGCCCACGAAAGCGGCAACGCCCTGGCCCGCAGTCAGGCTTGCCTGGAAATGCTGGCGATGGAAGTGGAGGACCGGCCGGAGGCGCTCGGACTCATCGGCCGCATTCAGAAAGCACAGAACCACCTTCAGCAGCTCTACGGCGAGGTCCGCAACTATGCCGCTCCGCTGAAGCTGGATCGTCAAATCCAATCGGTGCGCTCCATCTGGCGGCAAGCCTGGGCCAATCTGGCCGACCATCGACAGGGACGCGCGGTGACGTTGCGGGAAGAGTGCGAGGGCGTCGATCTGCATTGTCCGGTCGATGCGTTTCGGCTGGAGCAGGTTTGTCGCAACATTCTGGAGAACGCCTTGGCGGCGTGTTCCGATCCTGTGGAGATCACCGTGTCTTGCTCCGCGGCACAACTGGACGGACAACCGGCCCTGCGGATCGCCGTGCGCGACAATGGACCGGGACTGAGTGCGGAGCAGCAGCAGCGCATCTTCGAGCCGTTCTTCACGACCAAGACCAAGGGGACGGGCTTGGGCATGGCGATTGCTCAACGGATCGTCGAAGCGCACGGCGGCCGGATCGCGGTCGGAACATCTCCGGGTCCAGGGGCGGAAATTCAACTGCTTTTGCCGCGAGGAAACTCATGACGTCATCGTTACGCATCGTTGTCGCGGACGACGAGCCGGACATGCGCGATTATTTCCGCAAAATCCTCCCTCGCCTGGGGCATACTGTCGTCGCCGCCGCCGAAACCGGCGAGGAACTGCTCGCTCAGTGTCGCACTCACCAGCCCGATCTGGTCATCACCGACATCAAGATGCCGGACCTGGACGGCATCGACGCCGCGACGAAGCTCTACGCCGAGAGGCCGATTCCGGTCATTCTCGTCTCCGCCTATAGCGACTCCCATCTCATTGAGCGGGCGGAAGCGGACCACATTCTGGCCTATCTGGTCAAGCCGATCAAGCAAACGGACCTGGAGCCGGCCATTGGGCTGGCCTGGCGCCGCTTCGAGCAGTTCGAGGCGTTGCGCCGCGAGACGTCCGACTTGCGGCAGGCGCTGGCGGACCGCAAAATCATCGAGCGCGCCAAGGGCATCTTGATGAAGGAACTGGGCTTGAGTGAGGCGGAGGCGTTTCGCCGCCTTCAGAAAACGGCCAGTGCCAAGAACCTCAAACTGATCGACGCGGCGCAGCTGGCGCTGACAACGGCGAAAGCCTTACAGAAGTCGTGAACGACCGGGACTGTGCCATAATCCGTTTGCCCTGTGCCCACTCGCACATCGCCACATTCTCCTTCCCACTCCGGTTCGACGAATTGTGGCTTCTTTTCAGCCTTTTTTCGGAGAGAGACCACTTTTTGGGGCTGGCATCGCGTTTGCGATCCTATGGGGTGAAATCGTGACGGTGTCTGATCCGCACCAACTTCGCGGGCCGAGTGATCTCGGCGGCCGTGGTGTCCACGGTTCGGCCGGTCAGACAGAGGCACGACAACGACGAAGGAGAATGCCATGAACACTCCAATCCCGCACAAGGGTCCGACGCGGTCCTTTGAGCTGCTTCGGGCCAAGGATTTGATGAAGACCAATCCGGTGTCGATCCGCCGCGACGCCGGCATCCGCGAGGCGCTCGAATTGCTGACGGATCGAGGCTTCGGCGCCGCGCCGGTCATTGATGCGGCGGGCCGGCCCATCGGCGTCGTCAGCCGCACCGACATCCTCATCCATGAACGGGAATCTGTCCGCCATGCGCGCGTCCCGGATTCTGGCGGCACCAGGTACGATTGCAGCGACTGGGATCTGTTTCCCGAACCGGACTGGTCCGAGGGGTTCTCGATCGAGGTCACGGACCCGACGACAGTGGGCGAGATCATGACGCCGGCTATTTTCACGGTGGCGCTGGACACGCCGGCGCGCGAGGTGGTGCGCCGCATGTTGGAGTTGAAAGTCCATCACCTGTTCGTGTCGGACCATGACATGGCCCTTGTCGGCGTCATCAGCCCGCTGGACGTGATGCGCCGTCTGACGGACTAACACGGGAGATTTGTCATGTACCGCTCCATCCTGGTGCCCCTGGACGGCTCGTTGCCGAGCGAGCAGTCGTTGCCGTACGCGGCGGCCCTGGCCCGGCGTTCGGGGGCGTCCTTGCAGTTGGCCTACGTTCACACGCCGCTCATTGTGGGAGAGGGTGTGATGTACCTCGGCACCCCGGACGTGCAGTTGTGGGAGGAGGAGAAACAATATCTCCTCCGCGTCGTCGATCGGCTCAAGAAAGCGGGTCTGGAAAAGGTCTCGACCCACGTGTTGGAGGGGACGATCGCGCAGACATTGCAGGAACACGCGTTGGACGAAGGGTGCGATTTGGTGGTGATGACCACGCACGGTCGCGGGCCGGTATCGCGCTTCTGGCTGGGCAGCGTGGCCGATCAACTGGTGCATCGACTGCCGATTCCGCTGCTGTTGATCCACACGCGGGAAGTAGAGGCTCCACCGGCCGCGGAGCCGGAAGTCCGCAATGTCCTGGTGGCCCTGGACGGCACTCCGACAGCGGAACAGCTCCTGGAACCGGTTGGAGGACTGGCGAAGGTGCTGGGGGCTTCGTTGACTCTCCTGCGCGTGGTGCCCTCGGTGGTGCCGCAGGGTGTCCGGAAGGAGAAGGTTCCCGGTGCGTTGCTGGCCGACACGCTACGGGCCGAGGCGCATGTCTATCTCCAGCGGGTGGCGAATTCGCTGCGCGATCGGGGATTCGCCGTGCAGACGCGCATCCTTGCTCACGCCCATCCGGCCACGGCCATCCTCAACGAGACGGCAAGCGGCGAATACGATCTGCTGGCGCTGGAGACGCATGGTCGTCGTGGGCTGCCGCGCTTGTTCCTCGGCAGCGTCGCCGACAAGGTCGTGCGCGGCGCCACTGTACCAGTCCTGGTGCATCGCTGTCTGCCCGGCTGAGGGCGGAGAGGAATGACAAGCCGGACATCCACCCTCCACAGGGCCACATGGTCGGCGGCAGACGCAGCCCGGCTCGATCTGCCTCTGCCCGGCATCAGCGGCATCGACTGGATGGCCCAACTCAAGGAATGCCAGGCGGTACTCGAAATCCTCATGCCGACTGCTCACTTCGGTGCAGTGGAGGTCGCGCTTGCCGCGGTGGTAGCGGCGTCTCGGATGGCGTTCCAGAGAGCTTGCCACGTCAAGGGGCTGTGGTTCCAGAGCGGCCGGCCCGATGCAAACTCCAAGAGTAAGGCATGGCGAGCATGTTCGAGTGCCTCATCCCATTCCGCCGCGTTGGCCGCGGCGACAGCCAAGGCCGCTTGCGCTTCCGCTTGCCGAGCATTCCGCTCCACCTGCGCCAGCCATTGGGCTGCCGCCGTCCAGTCTTCCACTTCTTCCGAGTCCCTGGATTCGACCGCCATGCTCTCCGCCTCGGCCGACGACCAGTCCTTGAGATCCAGGTCGTTGTTGCCGAACCGCGTCGTCCAGTCGCAGCCGGTCCACTTCCCCGCCGCTTCCTCATAGGCTCGGCGAATCGCTTCAAGATCGCTGTGGTTCCCTTGGGGCAGACTGATGACAAACTGATGTCCCCGCGCCCGCACTCCTCGGCGCTGATCGACTGCCTGGACGACCTGGACGATAGGCATGAACCAGTAATCCATCGGGCACGGACAGGCGTTGCTCTGCAAATAAGCACAGCGGGCGCAAACGAGCCTCTGTTTCATCTGCCGGTATGGCTCGATCGGATCGCCTTGTACTTCGCGGATCGCCTCGATGAGTTCCGGCAAATACAATTCAACGCCACATGCTTTCCCCAAGGGGGCACACGGCGGCCCCCCGGGTGGGCGCTCCTTGCAATGGGCACACACTTCCTTGCGAATCGCGGTCAAAAACTCCTCACGTTCGGTATCCGTAATCATGATCCACCTCCCCGGTAAGATTGCTTTGAATCTACGCCCCTCCAGGCGAACGAAAGTCAGGGGGAGTTCGTTCCGACGTCGTCGATTCAGGAAAGACGAGGTTCATCCTTCCAAACCGAGGTACTCGGAGGGAACATCGCGGACCACTTCCTCGGCCGTCGTCTCCCCACGCGCCACCTTTAGCAAGGCGGCTTGCCGCATCTCGATCATCCCCTCGCGCCGCGCCTGCTCGCGCAGCACCGTGGTCTGCTGGCCTTCCGCGATCATGCGATGCAACATCGGACTTATCCGCAGCGTCTCGAACACTCCCGTCCGCCCGCCGTAACCGGCCTGGTGGCATAGCGCGCAACCTTTGGCGGCGAAGAGTGTATGTCCCTCGTCGGATCCCAGCCAGGCCGTTACTTCGGCGAAGGGATGCGGTGCATCCTCGGGCAGCGGGAAGGGTGCCCGGCAGTGTGGGCACAGGGTGCGCACCAAACGCTGAGCGATCACGCCCAGCAGAGAATGGCCGAGAAAGTGAGGATTCACTCCCCAACCGCGCATACTCTGGACGGCCCCAGCGGCGACTGGCGCGTACAGCGTCGCCAGGACGAGGTGGCCGCTATTCGCGGCATGCACCGCCGTCTCGGCCGTGCTCGCATCCCGGATCTCGCCGATGAGAATGACATCGGGATCTTGTCGCAGCACACCGCGCAGCAATTCGGGGAAACCCAGACCGATTCGCGGGTTGACCTGAGATTGACGAACTCCCGCGATCTCGTGCTCCACCGGATCTTCGATGGTGTGGATCTTCCGCTCGCCGTCATGGAGGTAGCGCAAGCAGGCATACAAGGTCGTCGTCTTACCCGAGCCAGTCGGTCCCGTGACCAGAACCAGCCCGCTGGGACTGTTGAGCATCGCCAGGAGGTCATTCATCTGGCTGCGGATGAAACCGAGGTCTTCCAGTGTCAGGGTAGGCAGTCCCCGCAAGAACAATCGAAGGGCGCAATCTTCGCCGTGCAAAGTAGGCAAGGTACTGACGCGCAGATCAATGGGACTGCCTACGCCCCGGTAGATCCAGCGGCCGTCCTGCGGCCTGCGTCGCTCCGCCACGTCCATGTTCGCCATCACCTTGACGTGACTGATGCAGCGATGTCCCAACTCCAGGGGCAACCGAGCAAGCGGACGCATTATTCCCAGGTGGCGGACGGAAACGTCCACCCTGTCTTGGCTGCTGGCTAGAAACAGGTCGCTGGCATGGAAGCGCGACGCCTGTTCCAGCAGAGCGGCGATGGCCTGCTCGGGCGTATGTACATCGAGTTGGGGTGACGAGAACTCCTGGACGGCGGCACCCATCTTATCCCCCCTTCAAGGCAATCGCCCGAGCGGCGGCGAGGTCGGCCGCCGTATGAAGCAGGTCTTCCATCCGAAGGAGTTGAAGGACGTAGCGGACGCGGAGCGGGATGGCGTACAGGATCAAATCTCCCCCCGCGCGCTGACAGCGTTCGTGGCAGAAGATCAACCAGCTAATCCCGCTCGTATCGAGACAGTTCGTTTTTTCCATGTCGAGCAGTAATTTGCGGGAGTACACTTGAGGCCCCAAGAGCTTGACCAGAGGTTCATTCTCAGGCCGGAAATCGGGAAGGATCACATCCCCGGCACATTGAATTTGAAGGAGATCCGGTTCGTCCGCCTGAAGGCTTAGCTCAAGATTCCACTCCCTGAGTGTGGGTAGAGTCGTGGAGTTCATGATTGTTCCCTTTCCGCTGCTGTGCGCTCTCTGCTGGTTTGGACCTATGCTGTCGTCGGTCAGTGCCTCTCCGAGACGCAAGTGAGATGCCGCGAGGATCCGAGAACTTTGTTTCCACGAAACCCGCTGATTTTCCCGATTTTCGACGAACAAGCCGCCAGCCCACCGAACAGACGGGCCCATCTCCGTGCGAGACCGCCCATCGGCTGTGACGGAACCGCCCAGCGAACGAGTCATTCACCGGAGATTCGCTCTTCGTGTTATTTGCTCGCCCAAGAAAAGCACCTGAAAAGTCGGGAAAATCGCGCGGTGCATCCCCACTTCAATCGGTTCGCCGGATGCGGCATGTCCCTTGCTCTTTCACCTAATGGAAACCGGAAGCGAGAGAACGAAAAGAGGAGCGCGGTGCTCCTCGCCGGTGAATCCACTGCACGAAAGAGTGAAGACCTGATGCCGGCCGGAGGGGAGCGCCTCGTGAGGGCGCGCGGACCGGCGGGGGAACAGCGTCGGGCGAAGAGTGACAACCTTATGTGGGAGGTTGCCATGTTAGCGATGAAGACGATCCTGTATGCGACGGATTTCTCCGCGGATGCGCGCCCCGCGTTCGAGGTGGCGTGCGCCCTGGCAAGCGAGAGGGGCAGCCGTCTGGTGGTTCTTCACGTCGAGCGTCCGCCGCTGGCCACGCTGGGCGGCACCGCCGGTGTGCCGCCCCTGCCCAACGAATACGACCGCGAGAGGTTGTGGGAGGAGTTGAAAGGCATCCAGCCCGCGTGTGCGGGCGTCGCCGTCGAGCATCGTCTGGAATACGGTGATCCGGCCGCCGTGATTCTCCAGACGGCCCAGGAGATCGACGCCGATCTGATCGTCATGGGTACGCATGGGCGGACGGGACTGCGACGTTTGCTGATGGGGAGCGTGGCCGAGCGGGTCGTGCGCAAGGGGCCCTGTCCCGTGCTCACCCTTCGTAGTCCGGCTCTCGTGCCGTCCCCGTTGGAGGGATTGCCATGACGGATTCCGTGGACGCGGAGCAGATGGAAATCGCGCCTCGTTCCAAAGCGGAGGTCCGACCCGACCGGCCAAGCACGTTGGCGCGGACATGAAAAGATCGCCCCTCATAAGGAGACGCCTCATGCCGGTGCCAACGAAACCGTTCCTCGCCTTGGCGGCGCAAGACCTGATGAATCGTGAGGTGGCGACCATCCCTCGCGACATGGGGATGCAAGCGGCGGCGCGCTGGCTGGAGCAGATGCGCGTCAGCGGTGCGCCGGTGGTGGACGAAGACGGTCGCTGTGTGGGCGTGCTGTCGTCGGCCGATTTCGTCGCCTGTTGCGCCGCCAATCGCACGCGCTGTTCCATGCATCGCGCCGAGGCCAATCGCGGTCCTTGCACTTTTCCGGATTGCGTGGGTTCCGAGTGGCAGATGGTGAACGTGGGAGAAAGCGGCGAGAGCTTGGTGCGCGATCACATGACTCCCGATCCGGCGACCGCGCCGCCGGAGACGCCCATTGCCCGGCTGGCCCAAATGATGGTGGACGCTCAGGTTCATCGTCTCATCATCGTGGATGAGCAGCGCCGCCCCCTTGGCATCGTCTCCACTACCGACATCGTGGCCGCCGTGGCCCGAGCTGGGGTAGACGAATACTTCGTCGACCATGGGTCGAAACCGAAGGCCGATGGTCAGTAGGGCATCAGATGCCCACCATCTCATGCGCACGATCGAGAAGATGCGGCGGCGATACCGGCATCTCCTGACCAAATCGCTACCTAATACGCCTTGGCGAACACCACGCGCCCCTCCGACGGCTGGCCCGTGACCATGCACTTGCCGGATTCCTTCTTGCGGTCGAACGCGATGCAGCGGATGGTGGCCTTCGTCTCGGCGGCGATGCGGTCCTCCGTCTCGCGCGTGCCGTCCCAGTGGGCCAGCAAGAAACCGCCCGGCTCCTCGAGGCGCTTTTTGAAGTCGTCGTAAGAATCGACCTCATACGTGTTCTCGTCACGGAACTTGCGAGCGCGCTCGAACAATGCCGTCTGCATCTCCTGAAGCATCTCGCCGACGCGCGCGGCGGCCCGTGTCAGCGGCACGTTCATCTCCTTCGCTTCCCTACCGGGCAGATCACGGCGGGCCAGCACGCACGCGCCCTTTGACAAGTCCTTCGGACCCAGTTCCACGCGCACCGGCACGCCCTTCAGTTCCCACTCGTTGAACTTGAAGCCCGGCTGATACTGCTCGCGATCATCGACGCGCACCGTCACCGGCTCGTAGTTGAGCCATTCGCGCAGCGGCAGATCGCGGATGCTCTGGGCCAGCTTGTTCGCCGCCTCCAGCACGGCGGTCTTCTCGTCCGCCGTTTTGTAGATCGGCACGATGACGGCGTGAATCGGCGCCAGCCGCGGCGGCAGCACCAAGCCCTGATCGTCGCTGTGCGTCATGAGGAGGCCGCCAATCAGGCGCGTGGACACGCCCCAACTCGTCGCCCAGGCGTATTCGAGCTTGCCTTCCTGGTTCTGAAACTTCACGTCGAACGCCTTGGCGAAGTTTTGACCGAGAAAGTGGCTTGTGCCCGATTGAAGAGCTTTTTTGTCCTGCATCATCGCCTCGATGCAGAGCGTATAGACGGCGCCGGGGAATTTCTGTCCCTCACTCTTGAGACCGACCAGCACCGGCATCGCCATCCATTCCTCAGCGAACGTGCGGTACACCTCGACCATGCGCCGCGTCTCCTCCTCGGCCTCCTGTTGCGTGGCGTGAGCGGTGTGCCCCTCCTGCCATAGAAACTCGGCCGTGCGCAGGAACAGCCGTGTGCGCATCTCCCAGCGCACCACGTTGGCCCACTGATTGATCAAGAGCGGCAGATCGCGCCAACTCTGCACCCAGGTGCGATAGGTGTTCCAGATGATCGTCTCGGAGGTCGGCCGGACGATCAGCGGTTCTTCGAGCTTCGATTCGGGATCGACCTCGACACCGTGTCCGGGAATGGCTTTGAGGCGGTGATGCGTGATGACGGCGCATTCCTTGGCGAAGCCCTCCGCCATCTGCTCTTCACGGGCCAGGAACGACTTGGGAATGAACAGCGGGAAGTAGGCGTTGACGTGGCCGGTGTCCTTGAACATGCGATCGAGCGCCCGCTGGATTTTCTCCCAGATGGCGTAGCCATGCGGCTTGATGACCATGCAGCCGCGCACGTCGGAGTTCTCGGCCAGACCGGCGCGGTTGACGATGTCCAGATACCACTGCGAATAATCCTTGGCGCGACTGGTGATCTTCTCGGCGGCCATGTCGTCTCCTGGGTCTGTGGATCGCGTTTGGGGCGATTATAGATGACAGACACAGGAAGGCCAATCGAGGTGCGCGCGGATAAAAATAGAAGCGCGGATGACGCGGATGCGGCGGATGCGCGCGGATCAGACAGTTGATAGATCTGCGCTGATCCGTCGCATCCGCGTCATCCGCGTTCTATTCTCGAATCGTTACACCTTCGCCGTCGTCTTCGCCGGCAGCTGCGGGCCGCCTGCCTCAATCTCGGCGCGGAACAGGTTGTAGACCTTGCGGCGAGCGATGCGGTCGGCCAGGCGCGGAAAGAGGCGATTGACCAGTGTGATAAGTCGGCCGTTCAGCGACAGGACCACCTCGTTGCGCCCGCGCTCCAGCGCCCGCAGCGTCGCCTCGGCCACCGCCTCGGCCGTCATGCCGCGCAGGTGATCGAGCTGCAACGCCGCCTTCTGTTCGAGCATGTTGTGCGAGAAATTGGTTTGCGTCAATCCGGGGCAGACGAGCAGCACGTCGATGCCGTCCTTCACCAGTTCGATCCGCAGCGCCTCGCTGAAGCCCTGCACGGCGAACTTGCTGGCTGAATATTCACTGCGGGCGGGGATGCCGCGCTTGCCGGCGACCGACGAGATGTTGAGAATGGCCGGCTTCGTGCCCAGGCGCAGCAGAGGCAGAAACTGTCGCGTCGTCTCGACGAGGGCGAAGAAGTTCACCTCCATGATGGTCCGCAGCCGTTCCGGGCTGACCTCGGCGAAATGTCCCGTCGCGCCGATGCCCGCGTTGTTGATGAGCACGTCCACGCCGCCGAAGTGGCGCAGGGCGGCGCCGGCCATCGCCTCGCGGTCCTCGCGGCGCGTGATGTCGGCGTGGATGGTTTCGAGGACGCCGCCGGACGCGCGCACCTTCTGCGCCAGCTCGGCGAGCAGTGAATCGGAGCGTGCCGCCGCCAGCACGCGCGCGCCGCGCCGCGCCGCCGCCTCCGCCAGCGCCTTGCCGATGCCCTGCGAGGCGCCGGTCATGACGATCCGTAAGCCATTCAGTTTACGCCGTTGCCCCATGTCTCTGCTCCCGAGGTGCCGCACGAAGAAGGGAGGTGCGGAAATGTCTTGATCGCGCATCAATTGTGCAATCGAAACGGCGAGTTCGCCAAACGGGGAAAGATGGCGAGAGAAGAATATCCTCAGAGGATGTATCGAGAAGTCGAAATGTGCCGGATAGAGCGCTTCTGGCTCGCCATTCAGCACGGTCCGTAGGGAATCGGGTTCCTGCTCCCGATCCAAGTCGATCTTTTGGAGAAGAGATTATGACGCTCCAACGGCTGACGATGGCACTCTCGGTGCAAGAGTCTCAAAAAAGTCCACCGAGTTTCGAGAGGCCCACGCGGCCTGTCGAATTCCCGGACATTCCACACGACACAAAGGAGGGTGCGGCGTAAACTATGTCGGAAAGGGCAGACCCATTTGTTCGTTTGCACCCGAGGCCCATCATGACGAAACTGTTGGCTGCCTGGCTGTCTCTGGGAATGATGCTTCTGCCGTGCACCGCGCCGCCGAGCCGAGCCCAGGCACCGCGCGGAGCGGGCGAGCAGCGGACCATCGGCGAATGGGTGGAGGCGCTGAAGTCGAAGGACCGCAACACACGATTGCAGGCGTTGCAAGCGCTGAGTCAGGCCGGCCCGGCGGCGAAGGAGGCGGTCCCGGCCCTCGCCGAAACGCTGGCGGACAAGGACCGCGCCATCCGCGCTGGCGCCGCCAGCGTCTTGGCCGCCATCGGACCCGGCGCCGTGGTGGCCGTTCCCGCCTTGCAAAAATGTCTCAAGGACAAGGACACCAACGTCCGCGTTCGGGCCGCGTACGCCCTGTGGAGGGTCGATCGGCAAACCAAGCCCGTCGTGCCGGTGCTGGTCGAGGCGTTGGGGCACGAGGACGAACGGCTTCGCATCGCGGCCATCCAGGCGTTGGCCGCTCTCGGACCCTTCGCCGGGCAAGCCGTGCCGGACGTGGTCAAGGTGCTGAAGGACGACGACGAGAACGTGCGCGCCAGCGCGGCGGCGGCGCTGGGGCGGATGGGCAGCCGCGCGCGCGCCGCCCTGCCGGCCCTGGACGCGGCGCTGAAGGACAAGAGCGCGCACGTGCGCGCCGCGGCCCTTGAGGGACTCAACGGCATTCACGGCGCCTACCGCAAACGCATTCCCGTCCTGTTGGCGGCGGCGAAGGACGAGGACAACGAGGTGCGCGAGTGGGCCGTTTACTCCCTCTGCCGGCTCGGCCCGCTGGCCCGCGCCGCCGTGCCGCTGCTGCAAGAACGCCTCAAGGACAAGGATGGACAAAAGCGCTTGGAGGCGGCGACCGGGCTGGGGACGATTGGTCCCTCGGCCGCTCCCGCCGTACCGGCTCTGATCGCCCTGCTCAAAGACAGTGATCGCCGCGTCCGTCTGAGCGCGGCCCTCGCTTTGGGCGACATCGGCCCCGCCGCCCACGACGCGGTTAAGTCGCTCGGCGAAGCCGCCCGCGAGCGCGATCCGATGCTTCGCTGCCTGGCCGCCGAGGCACTGTGGAAAATAGATCGGCAAGCCTCCGCCTTGCCCGTGCTGAGCAAAGCGCTCAAGCACGAGGACGACCGCGTCCGCGTGCTGGCCGCGCGACGCCTTCGGAACATCGGCGTGGCGGCGCGAGAGGCTATTCCGACGCTGCGCGAAGGATTGCAGGACGAGGCCGAGCAGGTGCGCGGCGCCTTCGCCGTCGCCCTGGGCCACCTCAGCGCCGAGGCGGTTCCGGCCCTGCGGAAATTATTGCGCGATGAGAACGTCGCGGTGCGGGGCAGCGCGATACAGGCGCTGCAAGAGCTTGGTCCCGAGGCGCGGCCGGCCGTGCCCGACCTATTGGACGCGCTCAAGGACGCCAACAAGTTCGTCGCCCTCGCCGCCGCCGACACCTTGGGAGAGATTGGCGGCGACGCCTCGACGATCGTACCGGCGCTCCGCGCCGCCCTGGCCGGCGAGGACCACGAACTGCGCATGCATGCGGCGGGGGCGCTGGCCGAGTTCGAGTCGGCCGCCCACGAGGCCGTGCCGAAGCTGCTGGAATTGTTGCGCGACGAGGACGAAAGCAGCCGGTTCGCCGCCGTTTGGACCTTGGGGCAAATTGGTCCGTCCGCCAAGGCGGCCCTGGAACCGCTGCGCAAGTTGCAGGAGGACAAGAACGCCTTGCTGAGCCTGTTGGCGGCCGACGCGGTGGGACGCATCGCCAAGCAGTCTCGCGACGCGGTGCCGATTCTGACGCGCGGTCTGCAAGACGACGACGAGCGCATCCGCTCCATCGCGGCCCGAGTGCTGAGCGACATCGGCGCCGACGCGCGCGATGCCGTTTCCGCATTGCGTGCCAACTTGAAGGATGACGACGTGGAGGCGCGGACGAGCGCGGCGCGGGCGTTGTGGCGGATCGAGCATCAGAGCAAGGATGCGGCCCCCGTGATCGTGTCGGCCTGGAAACAAGGCGTCCATCGGCGGCTGCGAACGTCCGAGCGTGTGCGGCTCGTCGAGGCGCTGGGTGAAATGGCGGAGCAGGACAAAAGCGTGGTGCCGGTGCTGGTCGAGATGGCCCGCTTCGAGACGTACCGCGTCAGCCGAACGGCGGCGAAAGTCGTCAAGAAGCTCGATCCCAAGGCCGCCGACGAGGCCGGCATTCGTTGATCCGGGACAGATGAGCTTAACTCATTTTTAGCCCTGGAAGCACAAATTTCGTGTGGTTCCGGAGCATCCGTTTTTTCTCATGCCGATAGCAGCAGCGGCAGAATCGCCGCCTCATTGGAGGAAGCAGCCAAATGCAGAAGCCTAGAGATTCGAGGTAGGTGAGATCCTAACTTGTGGTCTTGGCGAAAAAGCTGCTTCAATCTGAGTAGACTATTCAGGTTCGCATTCGGCGGCAATGACGTACCCTATTGCCTTTGCGACTTCCCGCATCCTTTCAGCGTCCACCACGGCGATCACACCCTTCACCAAGTCCAACTCGTCCTTAGAGCCACTAACATAAAGAGTCACTTGGCATGACGTTCGCACTACGGATTGAGTGGGCCAATTCGCTCGTCCGAGGAGGTGTGTCATGGCCAAGCCGCTTGTCCCCGACGAACTGTGGGAAATCATCCACCCTTTGCTG
>DATBGU010000167.1:0-31998 GCA_036557825.1 Gemmataceae bacterium | reverse complement strand
CCGAGTTTGCCGAGGCGGCGGCAAAGATCCTTGATGTGCTCGTGGACGCCGAAGATTTCCTGGACGACGAGGATGACGGGGAACGGGCCGCCCGACGCCGGCATGGCGCGATAGGCGGGTATCTCCTTGTCTCCGCCGACGGGGATCTTGACCTCGCCGGCTTCCAGTCCCTTGGCGTCGGTCTTGATGGTGTCGGCGGACACCGGCTGCACCGCCAGGGCGAAGCCGGTCGCCAACGTGGTGACGACGAACTCGCGACGGGTGAAATCACTTTTCGGTTCCAGGCTCAACAGATCGTCGTTCATGGATTGGATCCTCCGGTGAGTGAATTGATGCCGTCTGTCATACGGCCTGCCGGTTCAGACGGCCACGGGAGGAAGACATTCATTTCTTCGTTTTAGCCTTTCTGAAGTGAGAGAACTAGAGCGTCGGCCGGGCTGCGATGGCTGGAATAGCGCATGGAACCGCCCTCCAGCACGATCAGCTCGCCCGGCTGAAAGCGCAGCCATCCACGGCTCGTCAGAGGGTTGGTGGCTATCACGAAACCGTGATTGACATCGTCATCGACGAGATCCAATTTCACCTCGTCATCGGCGAAACGCCGTTTCTCTCCATCCTGCATGTAGATCTTGCGGAACGTCAGTCCCTTGTAGGCGGCCTGGTCGTGATAGCAGAACAACCTTTCCCCGTCACTCAGCAGGCAATTCAGTTGCCCCAATTCATTGAGACGTGCCAGTTCGGTTCGCAATCCCTGCCACTGCTCGGTCGCGGCCAGCGGATCGCCACGACGGGCGAGGGACTCCATCAAGTGACAGAAGGCGCGCTCCGAATCAGTGCGGCCGACCGGGTGAAATCGGCCGAGGGGCAACTCGCCGATGCGTCCGCGCAAAGTGCCGTTGTGAGCGAAACAGTAATCGCGTCCGCTCCATTCGCGGGTGAAGGGGTGCGTGTCGGCGTGGGTTGGTTCGCTTCCCGTGGTTTTGCGGCGGACGTGCGCGATGTAGAGCGCGGAACGCAAGCCGGGATAATTTTCCAGAAAAGCCGTGTAAGGAGTCAGTCCCCAGCGGACAGGCTCCTTGACGACGGCGACGGCGCGATCGGGGTACCACGCCAGCCCCCAGCCATCGGCATTCTCCTTGCCTCGGTCGGCGAAGGCGCGGATCGAGAAGTCCGCCGAGATGGGCCGCGCGAACGACAGGCCCATCAGCTCGCACATGGTCGTTTCCTCGCTACTTGAGTTCGTGGACGCCTAACTCTTTTCCCCTTCTTCCAGTTCGCGCACCCAGCGATTTTTCATGTCGTCGATCAAGGCGCGCCAGTCGCCGGTTTCGCGATAAAGGCGGCGCAGCCGCTCCGAACCGGTTTCCATTCTCTCCTGGCTCCGCAGCGAGGCCATGAAATCCGCGTCTCCCGTCTCGTGTGCGATCGGCACCATCTTCTCAAGAAGGCGAGCCAGATCCTCCGCCAAGCCGCGCCGCTTGCCTCCGGGCGTGCGAATGCACTTGGCGTCCAGTCCGTAGCGAGTCGCCAGCCATTTGTTTTCGACGGCGATCCAGTAGTGCCGCCGGTCCCCCCTCCGCGCCCTCGGCCGTTCCTCAAGTAGTCGCTGCGAGGCCACCGTGAGAGTGTGCATCAGGGCCGTCAAGGCCAGGATGCGCTCCAGGGTCAACGGCATGTCGCAGATACGGAACTCGATGGTGCCGATCCGTGGGCGCGGCCGAATGTCCCAGTGGATGTCCTTGGTCGCCTCGATGGCCCGGCAATCGTGCATGACCCGGCAGTACGTGCAAAAGTCCTTCCAGTTGGCGAAATAGTGCGGCATGCCGCCGTGCGGCACGAGGCGAAAGAGGGCCGAGCGCGCCGAGGCGAGGCCGGTGTCCACGCCGCCCCAGAACGGCGAACTGGCCGACAGGGCGAGCAGATGCGGCAGATACTGCACCAGCGTATTCATGACCCCGATGGCCATGTCGCCGCCGGCGACGCCGACATGGACATGCAGGCCGAACACCAAACCCTGATAAGTCATCCAGGCCATCTTGTCGTGGATGCGGTGATAGCGCTCGGCGGGGAAAATGGCACTGTTGGCCGAGCGGTTGAAGGGATGAGTCCCGCCCAGCGCCAGATCGTAGCCGAGCGAGTTGGCGAGAATACGCACGCGGCGAAGGACGGGAAACAACGCTTGCCGCAAGTCGGCGACGTTGCGACAAACGCCGGTCTTGATTTCCAGCTGCGACTGCATGAACTCCGCCGAGACGCCCTCCAGTCCTTCCTCCCGGCAGGCGGCGAGCAAGCGTACCGCGCCGGGAACGAGGTCGCCGCCCTCGCGGTCCAGGATCTGAAGTTCCAACTCGATGCCGATGGTATTCTCGGCCGAGGGATGGAAGTCCAGATCTTCAAGCGGCCCATGCGCGGGTTCGTGGCGGGCGGGCATCACTCCCGATGCACTCATAAGGCACCCCATTTACGCGAAACCGGCAGCAACGATTCCAACTCAAGACCTTGAGGGAAAAGGGGCAAATTGGATGCCGGCGGGAAGGGTTGAACGCCCAATCCTCCCCGGACAGACTTGTCCCGAAAAAGGAACCGTAACGCTCTAAGGGACTGAGATTTGTGAATTAACTCCCTTTGTACACTGCCCACGGTTGCCGCCGACTGGATAAACTAGCAATGGATGAGCGGGACGTTATGGTAAACATTTGACCAGATATCCCGCCCAGGTCCGAAAGGACGAGTTCCCCTCTTCTCGGAGCATTCCGCGACAATCACACAACCCTCCGTCGAGCCTTGTCGTTCGGACCGGATGTGTGAACCGATTGGTTCAAGATCTATGGGCACCAAACGCACGCTGTCCCTTGTGAACGGTTGGGAGACGATCCGGTACGAGTTGCTCAACACCCGGATCCGCGACATGGGGCTACGGATCGAAGGCTCCCCAGTCGAACTGTTCATCCAGCGCCTGTATCGGGAATTGGAACGGAAACGACTCTGTTTCCGGCCGGTGTGTTATCTCACGGACAGCTGGGGTTGTCCCGATGAGGTGCCGGTCATCGGCGTTCCCTTTTACCTGGCCGATCCGCGTTTGATGCGGATCGAGGAGGAGCAGACGGGCGAACTGGAAAGCGATCCGATCATCATGATGTTGCTGCGGCACGAGGCGGGCCATGCGATCAACTACGCCTACCGCTTGTTCGACGATCCGGACTGGGTTCAAACGTTCGGCCCGTTTTCCCGGCCCTACCGCGATCGCTTCCAGCCCAACCCGTTCAGCCGTCAATTCGTCCGCCACATCGTCCACCATCAGTACGGGCGAACTTATGCTCAAAAGCATCCCGACGAGGACTTCGCCGAGACGTTTGCGGTGTGGCTGACGCCGCGCTCCGGCTGGCGCGTTCGCTACCGCAATTGGCCGGCCCTGCGCAAGCTGCTGTACGTCGAGTCGCTCATGAAGCGCATCCGCAAACAGCCCCCCAAGGTGAGCACCGGCGAGCTATGCACGCCCGTCGAGGAAATGGATCTCATTCTGGCTGAGCATTACGGTCAGCGCGCCGACCGCTATCGCGCCGCCGCCCAGGGGTATGTGGACGACAAGCTCCGCGAGGTTTTTCCGGTGGTTCGCGGACGGACGCTGCTGCCGGCCGGCCAGCTCTTCAAGAAGCATCAGGAGGACTTGCTGCCGCAGATCGTGCGCTGGTCGGCGCTGGGAACCGAAGAAGTGCAAACGCTTCTGGAGAAACTGCAAGACCGGGCCGAAGCGCTGGGTTTGGTTTTCCGACCGCGCGATCAGGTCCAGAAGGTGATGGACATCACCGCCCTGGCCACCGCCCTGGCCATGAACTTCGCATACACCGGCCACCTCGCCGGTTGATAGGCGCGAGAAAACCTCCTGAGCGCCGTCCGTAGCGCCGCCGTCATGTGCCGAATTGTTGCAAGAAACGCAGGTCGTTGGCCCAGAATTGACGGATGTCGTCGATGGCATACGTCAGCATGGCGATGCGCTCCGGACCCATGCCGAAGGCGAAGCCGCTGAAACGCTCCGGATCGTATCCCCCGTTACGCAGCACGACCGGATGCACCATGCCGGCGCCGAGGATTTCCAACCATCCGCTCTTTTTGCACAGTCCGCACCCAGCGCCGGCGCAAACGATGCAATCCATGTCCACTTCGATCGACGGTTCGGTGAACGGAAAGTAGCTGGAGCGGATGCGCACCTTGCGCCGGTCGCCGAACATCCGGCGGGCGAAGGCGATCAGCGTGCCCTTCAGGTCCGCCATCGTCACGTGCTCGCCGACGGCCAAGCCTTCGACCTGGTGGAACATGATCTCGCTGCGCGTGGTGATGGCCTCGTAGCGATAGCACATGCCCGGCAGGATCACGCGGATGGAGCTGGGGCACAGCTCGCGCATGACGTGGATTTGGCCCGGCGAGGTATGCGTCCGCAGCAGCATGCCGGGTTTGGTCGTGTGGAACGTGTCCCACATGTCGCGCGCCGGGTGGTGTTCCGGCATGTTCAGCAGACCGAAGTTCGTCTCGTCGTCCTCGACCTCGGGACTGCGGTAGACCTGAAAACCAAGGTCGGCGAAGATGGCGTAGATGGACCGCAGTGTCTGCGTCGAGACGTGCAATCGCCCGCACCGCGCCGGCCGGCCCGGCAGGGTCACATCGAGGGCGTCCGACGCGAGGCTGCGCGCCAGGTCGCGTTCCTTCGCCTCCGCGACGGCCGACTCGTGCGCCTGTGTCAGCTTCTTTTTGAGTTCGTTGGCTTGCATGCCGTAGGCTGGGCGCTCGGCGGGAGGCAGTGTGCCGACTTTCTTAACGGCTTGGTCCATCTCGCCCTTGAGGTAACGGGTCGCCCAGGCGCGCAACGACGCCTCGTCGGTGCAGGATTGCAGGTCGGCGAGGGCGCGTTGTTCGAGGGATGCGAGGTCAGACATGAGTCCGCAGTCCGCAGTCCGCAGTCCGCAGCCCACCGCAACAAAGTGTCTGTTTTTGCTGCGGACTACGAACTGCGGACTGCGGACGAATTAAAGGTTCGCCTTGGCCAACTCGACGAGCTTGGTGAACGTGTCGGGATCGTGGACCGCGAGATTGGCCAGCGTCTTGCGGTTCAGTTCGACCTGCGCGCGCAGCAGACCGGCGATGAACTGGCCGTAGCGCAAGCCGCGCATCCGGCAGGCGGCGTTGATGCGAACGATCCATAACCGGCGAAACTCGCGTTTGCGGACGCGGCGATCGCGGAAGGCGTAGACGCGCGCCCGAATGAGCGTCACCACCGCTTGCCGATACAGATGGTGCCGGCTCAGACGAAACCCCTTCGTCAAGCGGCGCATGCGTTTGCGGCATCGGAGGACCGTCTTGCCGCTGCGTGCTCGTGTCATGACTCCAATTGCTCCCTACCGCTCCGAGTCGCGGTTAGTTCTTGCCGCCCATCACCTTGATGTAGGTACGCGACAGCTTGCCGCCGTCCACGATGACGCCGCGCAGCTGGCGTTTGCGCTTGCCGGTCTTATGACTGAGCAAGTGCTTCTTGCCGGCCTGCCGACGTTTCAGTTTCCCCGAAGCCGTCACGCGAAAGCGCTTCTTCGAGGCCTTGTGTGTCTTCATCTTGGGCATGTTCGTACCCCGATACTCTTCCCACTCCGCCGGGATGTCCGGGGAGAAAGAATAATTGTAGGAGGAAACCGGTGGCGCGGGCAGGGGCGAATTTCGCCACGTCACGATTTCGACGCCTTGGGCGCGAGCATGGCCGTCATGCGTTTTCCTTCCATCGACGGCGCTTTTTCGATCTTGGCCACTTCCGCCAATTTTTCCAGGATGCCGTCAATGATGCGTCGGCCCTCCTCGATGTGCTGCAACTCCCGGCCGCGGAACAGCACGTTGACGAGCACTTTATCGTTGTGTTCGAGGAACTTGCGGGCCTGGTTGATCTTGGTCTCCACGTCGTGCTCGCCGGTCTTGGGGCGGACGCGGATTTCCTTGAGCTTTTGATGGTGGATCTTGGTTTTGGTCTTCTTGTGCGACTGCTGGTAGCGGAACTTGCCGTAGTCGAGGATCTTGCACACCGGCGGGCGCTCGTTGGCGGCCACCTCGACGAGGTCGAGCTGAGCTTCGCGGGCCATTTCCATGGCTTGCGAAGTGGGCACGACGCCCAGTTGTTCGCCGTTGACGCCGATCAGGCGAACCGGACTGATCCGGATCTGTTCGTTGATGCGCAGTCCACGGTCGTGCTGCTGCTGCTGCGAATGACGGTCGAAGGGGGGAATACTCCGATCTCCTTTCCACTACTCGGACAACAGCCGCTCTGCCCACGTCTGCCTGACGGATCGAGTGATCCGCGCTCCCGGCACCCGGCTATTCACTTCGGCGTCGGCCGGTCGGCTGCGTCCTGTACGTTTTCGATCGTGTGCCGGGCCATCTGCATAAGACACGGCGGCGCGCGAAAGTGTTCACCGACGGTCCCTGTAAAACTTTAACATCGAGAGCCGAAGTAGGGAAGAGACTTCCGAAGATACTTGTTCTTCACGCGGAGGAATCAGACACCTGCGGTGCGGCAGAGACGGAAACCGATAGTCGGCGTCAGATGTTGCCCCCACTTGCCGTCACGCCAGCTGCGCGAACCGCGCGACATGCGGAACGTCACCGTCACCACGTCGGCGCAGTCCGTCCACGAGCCTCCGCGCAAGACTTTCTCCTCGCCCTCGGATGGGCCTTGCGGATCGGTGTCCGGCGCGTGGCGGTAATACTCGCGGTCGTACCAATCGCGCGTCCATTCCCAGACGCAGCCGTTGACGGCATACAGCCCGTACCCATTGGCCGCGAACGCGGTCATCGGCAGAATGGAGCATTCCCAAAGGCGGTCGAAATCGCAGCATTCGCGGGCGGGCGGAGCATTGCCCCAGGCGTGGCGTGCGCCGATCAGGCCGCCGCGCGCTGCTTTCTCCCATTGCGCCTCCGTCGGCAGGGAATAATGGACAGTTGGGCTGGCTAAACGATCCGCCAACTCCATCGCCTCCTGCCAGGAGACGGCGACCATCGGTTTGAGATCGTAATTGGGGGGAGCCTTGCCGGCATCTTCTTCGTCCAGCGTCTTTTCCTGGCAGTATTGCCAGCGAATCTTGCTCTCGATGGAGAGGTGGAATCGTCGCTCGTCAACGCCTTCTTCGTTCGCCGCTCCGCGCGGGAAACCGCCCTCCTCGGGCGTCTCCCAATCCATCAGCCGGCAGTACGCCGCCCAGCTGATCGGCGTCTCCGTCATCCAGTACGGTGTCAACCACACGGGATGCCATGGCTTCTCATCGGCTTCTCCGTGGTTCGACCCCATCAGGAACGGCCCACCAGGCACGTAGCGAAAGACGAGGCCATGCTCGACGACGGCGAGTCGATCGAGGACGGCGCGGCGGCGTTCACGGATTTCGGCAATGTTCGGAGCGATGCCGAACGCGCGATCGTACACGGTCGCCGCCGAGGGCAGATCGCCGTCGTTTTCCAGACTTTGGGCGATCTCCAACAGCAGCCAGGGATCGCCTTCCTCCGGCTCGAACTGAGCGGCAATCCAGCGATAGGGTTCGGGCAACATAAGTTTCTTGTCCCATCAATGCGAGGAAACGAGCGGCAACGACAGCGTCCGGCCCACGAGTTCGACGTTGGCGGCGGGATGCGGTTGGGCGCCGGCGGAGCGCCGCGATTCCGTCAGCCACGGATCGGCCGCATCCACGGACCCGGCGAACGTCTGGGCACGGGCGCGGCAGCCGCCCTCGAAGCCGCCGGGCGTCGGCCGGCGCATGCGCTGGAACTCTCTCCCACTTCGCCACAGGACCGGAAACGGCGTCTGCCGGATGTTGCCGCTGTTGAACGCGGGACCGAGGAAACTGCACGGGTTGACGTCGCCCTGCACGGAGATCGAGCAAACGTGCTGCCCTGCCCCGCAGGTCGGACTGGTATGGATGTGCGGCTGGGTCGCGGCGCGCGATTCCGGGCTGAACGGATCGAGTTCGCGCAAGTCGGCGCCGGGCGCGTCCATCTCGACCAAATCGCGGAGGGCGGCGGTGTACTGGCCGAAGCTCGGCATCAGGTCGAGATGGTCCAGGGCGGTGCCGGCCGGATACAGTGGGCGGAAAACGGCCGTGTGCGCCCCGACCTCATAGGCTAGTTCGGCACATTGCCGCACGAGATGGGCGTTCGTGCGGAGGATGGTGAACGCCAGCGTGAAGCGCGCCTGCCGGCGAAGAAGCCGCAACTTTTCCAGCACCGTATCGAACGTGCCAATTCCACGAATGGCATCGTTGCTTTCGGCCGTCGGCCCTTCCAGACTGACATTGAGCCAAACCAATTCGCGTTTGCCGAACTCCCGCGCCATGTCCTCGGTGAGGAGCAGACCGTTGGTGGTCAAGCACGGATGCAGGCCACGTTCGGTGGCGCCGTCGAGGATGTCGAACAGGTCTTTCCGCATCAGCGGTTCGCCGCCAGTCAGTCCCAGGCGGAAGGAACCAAGGGCGGCGAGATCGCCGAACAGGGCATTCATTTCGGCCAAAGTCAGCGGATGATGATTGCGCGGCAGCGTGCCGGCGAAGCAGTGCGAACAAGTCAGATTGCAGGCGCCGATTATTTCCAGATGGACGGCCAACGGGCCGACCAGATGATCGGCGGGCACGTCCACGGCCAGCACGTCGGCGGCCAGCCGGCCGTCCACGCGGAAGAACCCTTTGTCATAGAAACAATCGATGAAGCGAAGGATTGCTTCCTGTTCCGCGGCATCGGCAGTTTCGGCCAGCACGTGCTCGATGGGCTGGCGATACAGGGTCAAAAGCAGATCGGTCGCTTCCCGGTCGAACGGCAGATAGCGCGACGTGCGCCGATCGAAGACGAGGCAGCCGAAGTATTGCGGAACCAGGACCAGCGGATTGCGGCTCTTCATGCGGGACGCTCCTCCGGTGCTGAGACCTCGAAAACCTTGCGAATCCACACCTTGCCTCGCTTGGGATGCTTTCCGGACGGCAGTCCAAGGCAGGCCGCCCCCAACTCGAGACAACGGCGGCTGGCATAGTAGCCCTCAGAGGATCGGTTCAGCATCGGCGGGGACGTCCGCGTCAACGCCTGCCAATCGCGGTCGTCAAAGGACATGGAGGTCCATTCGACGGCCGGAGTCGCGAGCGAATAGTTCCAGGAGCCGTCCGCGGCACTGAGTACTTTCAGCGGATGATCGACCGTCTGGACCGTCTTGCCGCGTTGATAATCCTTGGGCTCGTGGCGGAGAACGAACGAGATCAACCCCGCCGACAAATCGACCGTCTCGATGGCAAAGGCCAGGACGTGCCGGCCAATGGCGAGATCCATCCGGCCGATCTGGACTTCCACGCCGTCGAGCCAGCAAGTCGCGGGGGCGGCGCTATAAAGATGGATGGAAACGGGCAGCGCGGCGGACGGATTGCGCCAGCGCAGCACGACCCCGCCGCAACCGGCCGGCACTTCGCAATGCGAGTGCTCTTCCAGCACCAACCGCCCGGACTGTTTGCGGAAACGACCCAGCGAGTTCAACTGCTGCTCGTCGGACATGGTCAAGCGCCTCGGTTGGACACCCTCTATCGCATAAACGAAAGACAGCGCGACAAGTTAATGCGTTCGCCTGAAGATGGTGGAATCGAGGTCGAACCGCGCTCAACGCGATTCAGGGTGCATCGGTTTCGATCTCGTACCACAGGGTTTTGTGCTCGGGCGCGATCGTGAAGGTGAGAACGCCGTCGGCGAGACGCGCATTGACACGGCCGCGCCGCTTGCCGGTGGTGTCGAGAGCGTGGACAGTTGCCTTGTTCGCCGGAGTGTTCAGCTTGATCGTCGCCGATACGCCTTCGGCGAGGCTGGGGCCTTCTCCCCAATGGTTGCCTACCGAAGTGCGATCGGTATTCCACTTCACGCCCTTGTTCTCGACGCGGCCCACCGCCGTCAACAGCAGCGAGCGCGCGCGCGCGATACTGCGATCGTCTTTCGCCGTCAGCGCCAGCGCCGCGAACCTCGGCGGTTTCCCGGCGACCTCCATCTCCCAACCGTTCATCCCCACTCGCTGTCCGGCGAGCAATCCGATGGCAATCTTGGAGCGCGGCGAGTCGGCGGTGAACAGCGCCTGGTCGGTTCCCATTCCGCGCCAGTTGAGAGACCCTTTGCCGTTAGGTTCGGCCAAGCGATGCCGAGTGACGGCCGCAAAACCCCTGCGGTCGGGCACGAAGGCCACGGACACACGGCGCGAAAGCGCGTCGGGCCACATGCCGCCGGTCGGGTTCCATACCGAACCGATGTCGGGACCATTGCGGGACATCAACTCGATCACGCTTTTCTCTGGGATTCCCAGTCGTGTCTCTTCCACGGCGGGCGCGAGATCGCCGCGCAGAAACAGCATCGCGGCGGCCGGCAGTAGGGCCATCTTCGCGGGATTGCTGTTGATCGAGAAGAAATTGCGGATACGGTCGCTCTCCCATTTGTCCGCGGCATCGTGATAGTCGAACAGATAAATACCGTCCCAGTCCTGGAAGGCGGCGAAGGCGGCGAGCATCGGCACGCACTCGGCCTGATAATCGTTGGGTGCGGGGTGGTTGTACTCGCTGACCGTGAACGGTTTGCCGGTCAGCCGGTAGCGCGCCAATCCCTTCAGCGTCCCGCCGAAGCGGTTGCGAGTCATCAGCGTGTTGCCGATGAGCCAGTCCGCCGGATCCCACGGCCGATGCGGAAAGCGCGGATGCTCCCAGTAGTTGTGCATGTCCGTGTAATCCGCCTTCGACTCGCGCAGCGCTCCGCCGAGACCGCCGTAGCTGGCCTGAGAACCGCACACGTTCGCCCGCAGGTGCAGCTCGTCCTTGAGGAAGCGCGTCATTGTCTCCATGTAACGGCGCTCGGTGTCGAGGAGGAAAGCGATCCAGTCGCGTCCCGTGGGATTGTCGGCGGGCCGGCCGAGCGGCACGTTCGCCGCCTCCAAGGTCGCATCTTTCGGCAGCGCCCCTTCCGCACCGCGATGGAGCGACAGGCCTGCTAACTCCACGACGCCCTCGCCCTCGCCGCAGGCGAAAACGAGCCGGTTGTGGTCCTTCTTGGCGCGCGCCGCCGTGAACACGAGTTGAACGCGCCGCCAACGCGGCTCGATGGTTTGCTTGCTGTTCAACCCGACATTGTGCCAATCGTCCACATCGAGTCCGGCGCTGACGTTGAGGTTCCGCTTGCGGTCTGCGCGCGCCCAGAACGTGACGGTGTATGTTTCGCCGTCGTGCAGATCCAGCCCCGCCTGCCGCAGCTGGACGTGCCAACCTGCGCCGGGCTTCGTCACCTTCAACCGCAAAACGGGACCGTCCACGGCCGGCGGTCCGCCTTCGGCGACGCGGTCGGCCGTGCCCTTGGCGCCCTCGTGCGTCTCCAAAACCCAGGGGGAAACGTCTTTCGCGGCGAGTGGACGAAGCAGGTTCGGTCCACGATCGGTTTTCTCCGCTTTCCAGGCGCGGCGTAAAGCCGCCGTGTCGCCGTACCGCTTTTTGAGCCAGGCGTTCCACTGCTTTTGCAACTCGCCGTGATAGGGGCGCGGCAGGTTGTCGAGCGTGCCGTCCCAGGCGGCGCCCACCAGTGTGTTTTCGTTCGTCAGCTCGACGAAGGCGACGGCCGGCTCCTCGACGTAGCGATTCTTGGTGTACGGATTGCGATGCGTCAGCAGATCGCGGGCGTACTTTTTTTGCAGCTCGATCATGCGCGGCTCGAAGAAGTTGACGACCTTGCCTGACAGTTTGTCCGCTTCGGCGAAACCGTCCGCCGCGTTGAAGTGCCGCGAGACGTGCAAATTGATGTTCACATAAATGCCGTTCTTTTTGAGCTGCGCGATCAGAAAATCGAGTCGATCGAGTTGCCCGGCGTCGAGGTGCTGCGTGTCCTTGTAGCGCGGATCGAAGATGCCCTGCGGCGCGGGAAAGTAATCCATGTGATGCAGGCGCACGACGTTGATGCCGAACTTGTGCATGCGCGCCGCCACTTTCTTCGCGGATTCGTGGTCCGTGAAGTTGGCGGCGAAGGTGAAGTTGACGCCGAGGAAGCGAACGCGGCGGCCCTTCTCATCGATGAAGTGCCCGTCTTTGGGGCGGATGAAGCCGCCCGCGCCGGCCGGCGCCGGGTTGAGGGTGGCGACGCTCGTGATGGTTTCGCCAGCATCGTCCCAGGGCAGGACGAAGGGGAATGAACCTTCCTCCGCGCCGCGCACCGCAGCGGCCGCGAAAGGCAGAAGCAACAGGGGCAGCAGACGACTCCTTCGCATGGTAGCCTCCTGGGATCGTTGAGCAGCGGCGATGGGCGCTAGAGATCAGTACAGCCGCTTGCCCATACTGATGAGTTCCTCCACCGCATAGCCGAGCTTTTGGTAGAAGGCGACGACATCGGCGTTCGACACGCGCACTTGCAGATTGACTTTCAGACAACCGCGTTCGACGAGCGCTTGCTCCAGGCTGTGTAGCAGGGCCGTGCCGATTCCCGCGCGGCGATGCACGGCCCGGACCGCCACCGAGTACACCCAACCGCGATGGCCGTCGTACCCGCCCATAACGGTGCCGACCACCACGCCATCGGCGACCGCAACGAAGAACAGATCGCGTTCCACGGCCAGTTTATTGCGGATCGACGTGGCCGGGTCGTGGTGCGGGGCCACTATCGGCAGCGCCTCGTGCCAGAGTTCAATCACTCCCGCTTCATCCGCATCCTCGTAGGGGCGAATTTGCATGGTCGAATCACGCCTCTCCTTCCTTCGTGTGCCGCGCCTTGTATTCCTGCTCCAGATTGCGAGTCAATTCCGGCAGTCGGTCCATCAGTCGGCGCGGCGGGCGCGGCGGGCGGTTCGCCAGCGCGTACACGGTCATCAGCGGCAGAACCACGGTCGAATCGACGTAGCACGTCACCGTGTCCGGCAACTGCTCCGGATCGACCTTGCCCCAGGTCATGGCTTCTTGCGGCGTCGCCCCGCTGAGTCCGCCGGTGTCCGGCCGCGCGTCGGTGATCTGCAAGAAGTAATCGTGGCCGCTCTCTTCCAGGCCCAGCACTTCCTGGATCTGCGGCTCGGTCTGGAGCATGAAGTTTTTCGGGGAGCCGCCGCCGAGGATCAGCACCCCGCTGCGTCCGCTCTTCTTGGCGTCGTAGACAATGGCGGCGCTTTGGTTCACGTCGCGCAGCGGATCGATACGCAGCGGCGAACCTTCCATCTGCAACGCGGCCAGGTTCATGCCGATGGAGCTGTCGCCCGGCGAGGACGTGAAGATCGGTACGCCGTGGCGATAGGCCGCCGCGAGCAGACTGCGGCCCTTGTGGCTCGTCTCGTCCTCGCGCCCCGCCAGGTACTTGCCGACGAGATGATGAAACTCCGCCGTGCCGAACGTCCGCTGAAACGCCTCGCCGCGGCACAGCGTCCGATAGAAGCGATCGGTGCCGAGCAGGTTTTCGTAATCGAAAACGATGTCGTAAATGCGAATGACCTGATGTTCGCGGAGCTGCAAGTCGTCGAGTCCGGGCCGCGACTGATGCAGGTCCATGCCCAGGGCGAAATGCGTGTCGTGGTAGAGGTTCGCGCCCGTGCTGACGATCCAGTCGATGAAGCCGGCCTCGACGAGCGGCACCAGGCAGGAGATGCCCAGCCCGGCCGGCGTCAGCGCGCCGCTGAGCGACAGACCGACCACGGTATCGTCGGCGAGCATCTTGGCGGCGTACAAGCGGCACGCCTCGCGCAGTCGGCCGGCGTTGTACGACAGGAACGCCTCGTCGATGGCGCGAGGGAGAGGAGTTTGCCCGGTCAGTTTCGGCGGATCGATGCGCCGATGGCTGATTTTGTGCAAATACGTTTGCGCCGGTCGATGTTGCTGTGTCATGCGGTCAAGCTAGGCTGGCGAGCGCGGAGCGTCAACGGCGCACGCCGCTTGCGGCTTAGCGCTCTTCCGCTACTCCACAAGCGGCGCCCGCATCGCCTCACGGTTTCACCTTGGCCGCGTCCGGCGTTTTCCAAATCGCCAGGCAGCCGCAGCCGTAGCGCAAATGATAGACGTTGCCGCCGCACGACCACTCGCAGGACAATCGCGCCCCATCGGCGCGGACCCCAACGCTTCCCATCATCGACTCGATCAAATCCGGGAGGCTGGATGCTTGCTCTTCCTCGCTCGCCTCCTCCGCGCCTGCCGATAGAGCGGTCTTCGCCGACTCCGTCAGCACGCGATCGAGCGCCGGCACCACCTCGTATTCGACCGGCGGCAGCGCCGGCACGAGCAGCGTCGTCGGCCCGGATTTGTTTTCCTTCTTCTGTTTTAGGATGCCCTGGATTGGCTTGCCGCTGGTGGGGCAGTAGGGGCAGGTGGCGGGTTCTTCAGACTCTTCGCTCGTTCCGGCGGGGGGCGTCGAACCGAAGGGCTGCTTCGCCGGCGTGTCCGCGAGCAGATGCATCTTGTAGATGAGCGGATCGGCCATGACGCGCTCCGGGTCGAGGGCATGCGCCTGACGAGCGAGTTCGGCCGCGCGTTCGTGCAACCCCTCGCTCATCAACAGACGACATGCTTTCATCAGGCCATCTACCTGTTGCTCGACACCTGGCTCCGTTGTGCCGTCCTGCGCTTTTTCCTCGGGAAGGGATTCTTCCTTCTGCTCCTCTTTGTCATACAAGCGGCGCAGGGCTGCCAGCAGGTCGCAAATTTGGTCCTGAACCTCCACCGTTTGATTGACGACCAGCGACTTGGTCATTGGGAAATAGTCGATGGTCCCGATGCCGCCCTGCGCGCTCCAGCTGCGCGGCGAAATCGTATTCGAGATCACATCCATCAGACGTTGCTCGGGCGATGTGCCCTTACGGGATAGGATGCCGGCCTTCTTCGGCAAATCCTTGTGTTCGAGTAAATCGGCCACCGAATAGACACACTGATTAAGTTTGCCGTGGGCGTTTTCCGTGGTGATTTCCAAGCCGTCGTCCTTGACGACATAAGTGAGATGCACTTCGTGCAGGAGCAATTTCAACGCGGATTTGAAGGAGACCTGCTCCAACTGGAGGCTGATAGGATAGTCTTGATCGATCCCTTTTTCCGCGAAGGCCGGCTCATCCACGTAAATGTTGATGTTCTGTGTGGCGCGCAAATCGTCAATGACGGTTCGCAGTGGAACTTTCTTAAAGTTCATGCTTACCGGGTGGTTGAGCTTTCGTTCGATGGCTCGCTCCTCGGCGGCTTCTTCCGAGGCCATCGTCGGTTGACGCAAGCCCAGACAGACATCGAGCATCATGCAAGCGGCACGGTCGGCGCACGGGCTGCCCGGACAAAGATCCCCGACGAGCGCGCAGCATTCCATCGCCTCAAGGATGCAGCCGTCGCGGATCAGTTTCGCGGCCAGTTCGATCAGGTCGTCGGCCTGCTGAAGTCGCTCCAGATTCGCCAGCACGTCGCGGCCAATCTCCGGATCGGCAAGCTGACAAGCGTGGCGATCCATTCGCTGCTGGCGGAGATAGGGGCAGGTGACGCCGTCGGTTGTGGGTTCCTCCTTCGGCATGGGCAATGGTTCGGACACGAGGCCGGAGGGCGCTTCACTTTCCTCGGCACAAGTCTCCTCGTCCACACCCCATGTGATCCCGGAGAGATAGCCTTCATTCTGTTGGGGCGCGGGAACCTGATGTCGCGCGGCCCAGTGATGAAGTAACCATTCCCACCAAGCATGGCTGACAACGGTGCCGCATGAACTGCTGATGACGCCCATCTCACCCTGCGAGGTCGGAATGTCGGAGAACACATCGTCGCCGGCCACTCGCTGCGGATGATCGTGCGGCGCATCAAGAGCTTTTTCGGTCGGCAGCAATCCCAGCGCCGGATTGATGGCGAACAACATCGAGCCGGCCAGGGTGCGGCGGGCCGTCGGACGCAACTCATAGAGCGTGGGTGTAGGAACCGCCGCCGGCAGCGCCTCATAGATTGCTTCGGGCGATCTCTCGACCTCTGGGGCGACCTTCGGCTGCACGGTGATGGTTTCATTCATCCGCAGATCGGGCGGCTTGGCGGTGGTGCGGGCCGGCATTCCCAGCGAACCCACGAGCGCGGCGGCGCCCAGGCAGGCGCTCAGCGAGCGACGAATCATCGACGAATCCCTCCGTTCCACGAAATAGGACGCCGATCCGGTCGATGGCATCGCCGGCGCGGCGCAGGGCATCTGCTCTGGTCAGACAAGATGGGACGATTTCTCACTCAGCGGTGCAGGACGCTCGAAGGGTGCTCGATCACCTCCGCCAACGGCAACGCCAGCGGCGCGAAGCGCAGATGACGCACCGTCGCAGGAGGCACATTGATGAAAATGCGTTCGCGGCGGACCTGGAAATCCCGAATGAAGCCGCGCATGACGCGGCCGACACGGAACAGCCGGCGACGCTCGCGGCGATCGACGAAAGGCGTCTTCAACTGGCGAACCAGCGTGTATTCGTAAAACGTCAGCGTGCCGCCGGGCTTGAGCAGCCGGCTGTAGGTGGCGAAGATGTCGCGCACCTCGTGAGCTGGGAAATTGTTCAGCGGCAGTCCCGACACGATGAAATCGTACACGCCGTGGCCGATCAGGTCTTGCACGGCCGCGTGGATGATCTCGACCTGATCGCGGCAGAGGAGGAACACTCGTTCCTGTCGCAGACGGCGCTCCAGCAGATCGACAAAGTGCGCGTTGATCTCGACAGCGTCGAGGCGATCGCCCGGCAGCAAGCGGCGCGCGATCTCGCAGGTGACGGAGCCGGTGCCGGGACCGACCTCCAAGATCCGGGAGGCCGATCGAGGACTCCGCAAGGGGCGAACCAGAGCGCGTGCTAGAAAACGACTGCTGGGCAAAATCGCTCCCGTGGTATGGAAGTGACGCCGACATTCGCGGAAGAAGTTTCCGCATTCCGCCCAGATGTGCATCCTGGATGCCTCACGATCTAACCCGCCCCCGGCCGCTTTGGCAGCGCGGGACACGGCCGGACGCCGATAGACGGGCGCCATGCTCCTCAACGAGGCGATTCACTTCGCCGGCGCTGTCAGCATACTCTTTTTGATCGGCGGAGCAACGGAAAACTCCGACGCGACTGTACGACGCGGATCCTCTGTCTCCATCTGTACGAACGAGCGGTCTCGCCGTCCCTCGAAAAGCACCGGCTCGTCCCTTTTCATGCAAAAATGCTGCCGTCGCTATCGGAATCCTCCGGCCGGCAACGACTCATACCGACCCGTCGTGGAGAATGCAAGAGGAGCGTGTTCGCTCCGTTCCGCGGGGGTGCATCCAGATTCCCTTGGGGTTTCAGTTGCGCGACCAGTAAGCGTCCCATTGCCGGCTGTGCCGTACACAGACCAGACTGGCCATCGGCCGCACGTTCGTCAACCGCCACCGCGCCCCCCGCGACTTCAGCCGCAACCCCAACCTCTTCGCCTGACCTTCGACCACCCCGCTGCCGATGGCCCGGCCGCTGGCCAACCGCTCCCGGTAGTCCATCCGCCTGACGTGCGCGGCGAAGTAACGCAGCAGCCGATCCGTCGCGGATCGACGCCGCTCGACCTCCGCCGCCCCATCCACCGACGCCGACGGCGACAGCAGTTCCGCCACCCAGGCACACACGCCACACCAACCGTCGTGCAGCAGCAACTGCCGACCCCGCTCAAAGGCCGCCGCCGTCGCCGCCGTGCCTTCGCCAAAGATCGCTTGGGCACACGGACTCAAACGCTCACGGGCGTGGTAGATGTCCAACGTCTGCGTGCAGCCGGTCAACGTCCGATTCACCGCCTTCCAGATCCAACGGGCGCCGTCCCCCAACGCATGCAGCGTGGCGAAGGCCGTGACACCCAGACGCCGCAGCGTGCCCCGCCAACAGCGCCGGAACGTCTGCGCGGGGGCGATCATGGCGAAGGCCATCACCATCGTCGCCGCCGGTAGCCGCTCGTCCTGCCACGGCGCCGGCGTTCGCGGCGGCGCCGCTTCCCGCTTGGAAATCACCGCGATTTTCAGGTCTTTCCAGCCCTGCTCGCGGGTGTTGACCTTGCCGGCATCGACGGCAAACTCCACGTCGCCCTTGGCCTGACGGAAGGCCTGCGCCGTGGCCTCGTCACGCCGTTGGAACGCCGCCATGGTCCGGCCATGTCTTTGGACCAACGCCCGCGCCGTCTCCGGGGCGAGGCGGACACCGAGCATCTCACGCAGGTGTTCGCTGGTGGCCGCGAAAGACACGTCGGCTGCCAGGCGGCAGCAATGCTTCTGGACGGTCTGGCTGAAGCGGCCTTCCAGGCCGAGGACCTCGTCGGCCGCATACGCGCCGGCGACGCCGCAGCGGCATTGCCAGTAGCGTCGGGTCACGGTGACGACGCCGACGGCACGGACGAGTTGGCGGCTCTTGGGTCCGCGGTTCTCCTTGACGCGGCCGCAGCAGCAGGTCCGCAAGGACGCCCTTTTTTTTCGGCGGCGGCGACCCGTTGGGCGACAGCGTCGGCGAGGATGTGTGCGTTGAGATCGCGGCCCTTATCGACGATGGCGGCTTCACAGGCATCGAAGACGGTGCCGTCGGGGGCCGACAACGCCCGTTGGGAAAGTTCTTCGTGGAGGGCGAGCAAACGGCGCACGAGTGGCTCGCTGAGGGCGGGAATCTCGATGGTAATGGTCGGGGTCATGGGAACTTCCTTGCTGGAGAAGGGCGCAGCGCCCGTCTTACCCAATTCTCCCCATCACCACCAGAGATGTTGGCTACACCCTTCCGCGGCGGCGCGACGTGCCTCTATCGCTTGGCGGCGTGGAGGAAGCGCAGATACGTCTCCGCCAGCGGCCGGGCCGTGCTGGGGCGAACCGAGTCGGAGACGATTTTGCTCAGCGCGACGGCTTCGCGGAAGGATGGCTCGGCGTCGTCGGGCCTGCCGCGTTCCAGCGACAGCATTCCGGACAAAACGTGGACGTCGGCCTGCATGGCGACGTAGGACGAAAGATCGTGGTTCGGTTTCGCCAAGAGCGTCAAGTAGTAGCGGACGACATGGCGGGGTATCCAGGACGGCTGACTGGCCGACATCGCGATCTCCATCGCCAGCAAACTCGCCGCGTCCGATCGCAGGCGCGGCAGATCCTGGCTCACTCGCCGATCGCCCAGGCCAATGAGGATGGCCCGCAAGGCGGCGTCCGCCTGATCGTAATCGCCAAACGCGGCCGACTGACACAACAACAACCAGTCGTAGGCGGGCATGGGGAAGACAGCGGCTTGTCCGGTGGATGTCCGGACGGGGAGCTCGGCATTCCCGAGGTTCGATTTGTTGGTCTGCCAGTCGGGATCTTGCAGCTGTTCGCGTACCGGCTCGATTCGGCCCATCTGAAGCAGCAACTCCATTTGCAGTCGAACGCCGTCGCCGCCCAGAAGCACCATCGGCGATTTCAAGAGAACGTCCTCGAGTGCCAGACGGCCCAGACCCATGCGCACCGCGATCTGAGCTTTGCGATACGGCTCCGAACCCATCTGCTGCGTGTGCAGGGTGAACTCGTTCTTGAGTTCGCCGACGCTGAGTTCCAAGGCGCGAACACTGTCCTCCATCTCTTGCAAGCGGCGGTCGAAGTTCTTGGGCTTCTCTCCGGAAATCGGGCCGGCCCGGCGAAACAACCGCAGCGCCTCGCGGCGATGGTCCAGGGCGGCGTCGAAGAACCGTCTTCTCTCGTAGACGTTGGCTAGGTGCTCGTGCGCGGCGGCATGATTGGGCTGGAGGCGGACGACATTTTCCAGCGCGGCGGCGATCTGAATGTGCCGCATCTGCGCAAGGGGGGTCATCGCGCCGAGCACGGTGCGCTCGGGGGTCAGGTCGCGCAGGGTGGAGTACGCATCGGCGAGGAACAGGTAGGCGTTGGCGTCATCCGGGTTTTGGGCGACGGCACGGCGGGCGAGCCGCACCGCGAGCAAGGGCAGGGCGGGCGGTTGTTGCCCCGGATCAGTGGCCGTGGAAGGCATGTGCCCCGCCACTGCCGCCAAACGCAGCGCACCCTCCAAAGAGCCGCACGACAGCGCCGGTGCGCCCGAGAGCATCACTTGCCAGGCCAAGCTGTGCATCTCATGCTTTTGTTGCTCGGCGGGTATGCGGTCGGTGAAATAACGGAGCAGTACGCCTGAGGCATCTGTTTCCCAGGGCGACGGCGCGAGGGGGCTTCCGAATTGGGACCAGAAGTCGCCGGAGCGCGGTTCGCGCAGCGGTCCGCGTCCCGGCGCCTCCAGCACCATCTGCTCGTCCTCCCGCAGTGCCGAGGAAGTGAACGCCAGACGCTCGGCGTCGAAGGGCCGTATCTCGCGGGGCGACAGACGATCGTTGTCGCGCCAGCCGAGGACGAGCGCCTGCCCGTCGATGTGAAGCAGCGTCCAATCCGGCTCTTCGCCGGTCAGTTGTTTCAGCGCCGGGAACAGGCGAGGCAGGGCGGGATCGTACAGTACAAGGTGCGTGATCCCCCAGTCGGCGAGGAGTTGATGTCCGTGCTCCTTCGGTTTGCTCTTTGAGGCATCGAGTCCGGGATTGAAGACGGCACAGATCTCCGCGTACTGCTCGGCGATTCCATGGAACAACTCCAAACGCCGATCGAGAAAGCCCTTTTCTTCCGGACAGAACCAGGCACAATAATGGACCACACTGGGATGCGAATGGAAGCCGCGTCCTTCGCCCAGCCTGCCCTGCTGGTGCCATTCGCTCAGCGTCTGGGCCACGCGCCGCAAGGAACTGTCTTCCTGCACGGTCCAAGCGACGTGCCGTCCGCTGTCCTGGAAACCTTGCAACCAACCGGGCCAGGCGAGAAAGATCAGCCCCAATCCGGCGACGAACACGGCGGCTCGACCCAGCCGCGTTCCAACCCCTTCCGAGGCGGCCGCGCTCGATCGCCGGCTCAGGTAGTCCTGCACGTTGAGGGCGGTGATAGGTCCGGCAACGACGGCGAAGAACGGAATGGTCCGCCCCAGCCATGCCGACAGCCCGGCGAACGTCAACCAGACGAGCAGCCGCCAACCGGCCAGGCGGCGACCGTTCATCACAAAGGACAGCGCTCCCACGATCAGCAGCACAAGGTAGGCGCCGCCCGCCCAGTTGACCCCGCCGAAGGGATGATAGTAGAGTCCCATGTGCCAGGGCGAAGCGTTCAGGGGATGAAACCGAACATCGTGGCGCAGCGCGTCCGGCAGCGGCATCAATTCCGCGGGCAGCAGGGATGTGTTCACGTGATGCGGATTGAGCACGAGCAGGGCGAGACCAAGCAGCCACAGCCACGCCGGCGTTCGTCGCGTCGTTTCTCCTTCGCCGCGAGCCGGCGCGATCCAATCGCCCAGCCAGAAAAGCGCGGCCAGCAGCGGTCCGAGCAGAAACCAGGCATCGAGGTTCACCCACAAGACGAACACCAGCAGCAAGGGAGCGTAATGCCGCAGCTGCTGGCCGAACGTGGTCGCTCTCTTGCCGGGCCGCCACAGCAGCCAGAGCGTCAGGCCCAGCAGAAGGTAGGACAGCAACGTCGAGTGCAGCAGCAATCGCGGACTCATCGCCAACACGGCCAGAAGTGTGCAGAGGGCCGGAACGCCGAATCGAGTTCCTGGGCGGCGAATACTCAACAGCAAGGCGGCGAGGCCGGCAACCAGAAGGGCTTTGACGATCACTAGGACTATCTCCCCCAACTTCGTGAACAGCAGATACACCAGCAGATCGAACAGCCAGGCGTGATTGGCCCAGTACACGCCCTGCGTCGTGTAGGCGAACGGATCGACGCCGAAGTGATAATTCCCTCCGGCGAGCAAGCGGCCGCTGGCCAGGTGCATCCAGAAATCGCTGTTGCGTACGGCGAACGAGGCCGCCAGGAAGGCGAAAGCCAGCACGACAGCGATGAGGACGAAATCGAAAAGACGCGGGGAGGAAGCGCTGGCTGCCGGCGACGGGGAGGGCGTGGAAGCGGGGAGAGGGAGGGAAGGTGCCTCGGAGGGAGGGGGCGAGAGTTCGGAGGGTGCCTGGATTGACTGATCCGGTGTGGCCATGAGTGCTGAACCTGAGTTCTACCGGGATACTGTGCGGAGAAGGAATCGAGAAGGACGTTCGTCAAGCTATCGCGTCGGCGGAAGGCGGTCAAGTCAGCGGGAAAAACACTCGGCCGCCGCATCCAGAGAGATGCGGCGGCCGAGTGGGGGGGAGCGATCTCACGGATGCCGGTTCAGCTCTTGAAAATCTCGACGTGCTTGAATTCTTCTCCGAGCACGTCCTTGCTGGAAACGCCGAGCCACTTGTCGAGGATGGCGGCGTAGACTTGCCGGAAATCGGTGTGGTGCTTCAGATTGCCCATCTCCAGCTTGGTCAGGCTGGGATGCTCGCCGACGGGTCCGGCCTTGACCTTGCCGCCGACCAGCAGCATCGGCGCGGCCGAGCCGTGATCGGTGCCTTTGCTGCCGTTCTCCTTGGCGCGGCGGCCGAACTCCGAGAAGGTCATCACCAGCACACGATCGCGATGGCCGCGCGCCGCCACGTCCTTGAAAAAGGCGGTCACGGCGGCGGACAGCTGCGTCAACAGGTTGGCGTGGGCGGGCGCCTGCGTGGCGTGCGTGTCGAAATTGCCGTGGGCGACGTAGAAGAGACGCGAACCGAGTCCCGCGTCGATGAGCTGGGCCGCCAATTTGAGGCGTTCGGCCAGCGGGGTATTCGGGTACGTCGCCTTGGGTTTGTAGTTCTTGCCGATCTCCTGCAAACGGCGACTGCTGGCGTAAGTGTTCGACGCCGTGCGCTGCACGAAATCGAGCAATCCGGGACCGCCCTTCGACTTGGCGGCTCCCTCGATGATTTCGCGCTGTTCCTTCTTGTCCGCGCCGCTGGCGGCGGCGACCTGCAACTGGAACTCCTCAAGCGTTTTGATCGACGGCACGCGGACTGGCGAACCGTCCAGGGCCAGCGGGGACGGCTCGTTGTCGCTCTTGAGGTGGAACGACGGAGCGCCGGGCAACCCCTTCAGCGCCTTTCCCAGCCAACCCTCGTTGACGTCTTTTTTGAGGCTGGCCGTCTGCCAAATGTCCATCGAGCGGAAGTGCGATTGGTCCGGGTTGGGATAGCCGACGCCTTGCGCGATGCACAGAGCGTTGTCTTGCAGCAGTTCCGCCAGGCCGCTCATCGACGGGTGCAGCCCAAGCTGATCGTTGACCTTTTTTATCTGCGTCTCGCTTTGGCGCAGCGTCGGCCGCAATTTGGCGTACTCGGCGTCCTTGAAGGGGATGACGGTGTTCAGTCCATCGTTGCCGCCGGTCAGCTCGATGACGACGAGGATGGTGTCCTTGGCGCCGGGCTTGTCGGCGGCGGGAGCGGCCGCGGCCGTGCGGCTGAGGAAAGCGGGAGCGCCGAGGCCCCAGGAGATCAGGCCCGCGCCGGCAAGCGACGATTTCAGAAAGTCACGACGATTCGCGGTCATGTGCGTGGCTCCTTGCGAGGAGATCGGTTAATCGAGCTGAAACTCCGGCAACGACAGCACGAGATGACAGAGCGTCCGCACGCGATGATCGGCGGCGTCTTGCTCTGTCCAGTATACCGGCATCGGCAGCTTATGCGAACGCTGCTGGTAGTCGAGCAGGTGCGCCCGCGACTCGGCGGCCACGTCAGTCTGCAAGAACAGACGCAAGAAGAAGTCCACCAACTCGGCATCCGTCTTCTTGCCGTACTTCTGGACGAGAACAGCCGGGTCGGTGCGCCGCCCGAAACGCGCGTCCTCCGTCGAGGTCAGGGCCAGCGCCAGGTTCTGGCGGAACAGCAGCGTCTGACCGTTAAGCCAATTGCGGCCGCCGTCCCAGCCCTTGACCGACGGCGGCGAAAAGATGTTCTGTCCCAGTTGCTCCAGCGCCTGCGACAGGGCCGTCGTGCCGATCTTGCCTTCCAGGCCGCGGACGATGCCGAGCAGAAAATCGACCGGCGCCTTCACGCGCGTCCGGTAGACCATCGGCGAGAAGAACAGGTTCGACGACAGCACCGTCTTGACGAGCGCGCCGAAGTCGTAGTTGCTCTTGCGGAATTGGTCGGCCAGCGGCGCCAGCAGTTCGGGGGCAGGCTGGATCGTCTCGCTGATGAGGAAGCGATACAGTTTGCCGACAATAAACGTCGGCGCGGACTTCTGCTCCAGGCAGATGCGAACGATGTCGTCGGCCTTCCACTTGCCGGCCTGACCGAGGACCGTCTTCTCGCCGGCGTCGTGCTGGTTTGCATTGAAGACGGCTTTTGTCCCTTGAATCTCCCAGCCGGTGAAGGCACGGGCGGCTTCGCGGATGTCCTTCTCCGTGTAATGGCCGATGCCGAGGCTGAACAACTCCATCAACTCGCGGCCATAGTTCTCGTTGGGGTTGCCCTTCTTACTGTCGCGTCCGTCCAGCCAGATGAGCATGGCCGGGTCGCTGGACATTTTGCGCAGCAATTCGGCGAAATTGCCCAGCGCGTGCCGGCGCAGCAGATCGTTCTGGCCGAGCATGAAGCGGACGTTCTCTCCGGCCTTGGCGATGCTGGTGGCGAAATGGTTGTGCCAGAAGAGCGTCATCTTCTCCTGGAGCGGATGCGGGCTGTGCAGCATGCGCGACAGCCACCAGGCGCGCAGATGGGTGACGTCGTTATAGCGCGCGATGTTCTGGGCCAGCGGCTCCATCTGGGCGTCGAACTCGGCGAGGCCCGCATCGCCCTTGAGAAGCCGGGCAATGAGATCCTCGGGACCGGACTTGAGTCCCGCCTCCAGCTCGGCGTGGGTCGCTCCGAAGGCGGCGCGGCGATACAGGTGGCCCACGCGCTGAAGGTTCCAGGGAACCTCCTTGCTAGGACGATACAGCTGCCACGCCCAGCCCGGATCGATCTTCTTCTCGGAAGCGTCTGCCATGTGCATCTCCTGGCGATTCCTCAACGGGCGAGCGAGGTCATTTCTCCGACCGAAGGCGAATGTCGTAGCGGAAACTCTTGTCGTCGAAGCGCGACCCCAGGGAGAGGGCGCCGAGTTGGCGGACCAGTTCGAGGAACGTCTTGACCTGATCGCGGGCTTCCTTGGGCGTCAACGCCTGATCGAGCGTCGCTTGCGTGACGAGCAAATCCTCAATGGTCTGCAAGTAGGCGGCGCCGCCGGTAGCGTACAGCCGCACGCGGGCCGGGGAAGCGTCGCCGCGCGTCGGCGTCGTGCCTTCTTTCTGAAGCAGTTCCACCAGCTCACGGCATAGCTCAATGGTCGAGCAAACCACGTATTGATCGCCGACGCGCGTGAAACACGGACTGAAATTGAAACGCAGATCGTTGACATCGCCCTTGAGAGGTTTGTCCTCCGGGAAGCGATAGCCGATGAGCTTGCAATCCTTGTACTTCTCCTCGACGAGCTTCAAATCGGCCTGCGCGCCGGCGAGGAGGGCTGCCCCGCGAAGGACGGTTTCCATCGACTTGGCGAACGCTTCCGGCTCGCGCAGCTCCCAAACCAGCGCGAACGCGGGGATGGAGATTTTCGGCGTGGTTTTGTATCCGACCTTCGGCTGATGAGCGGCAACGAAGCGATAATAGGGACCGGCCTGGGTAAGCAGCTTGCTGACCTTGGCGCCGGCCATGAACGGCGTCGCCTGCTTGTCGAACTTCTCCAGCGCCTGCACCTGCTTCTCGTTGAAGAGCTTCGCGCGGTCCTTCCAGATCGCGGAGATGTCGAGGTAATTGCTCTCGCTGTACACGACGTTCTTCGGTTCCAGCAGGGGACGCGAACCGGCCTGGCCAGCCGGCGGGACGTGCAGCAGTCGGTCTGCCCCCATGCCGTCGCGTCCGCGCGGCATTCGGATCGTGGTCGTGAAGCCGTCCTCGCCGCGATAGATCCCCGCGCAGACGAACGGCGAACGACCGAGCAGGTCGAGGTAGTGTCCGAACAGCACCGTCAAGTTCGGATCGTCGCGCGGTGGCGATTTGTAAACGGCCTTGGCCTCCGGCGACTGGCGAACCTTCTCCATGTTCAGCCACGCGGACACGAGCGGATCGTGCGGCAGCAGCTTGGCGGCCTCGGCCACGCCCGGCACCTCGGCCATGCTCTTTTTGTCGCGGCCCAGGTGCCGGTCGAGTCCCGCCCGCAGCGCCTCTTCGTTATTGCTTAACAACAGGGTGCTTCCGGCAACGGCCGCGTGAAACTCCGTGCCGACGCGCACCGTCTCGATGCCTTCATACGTCCCTTTGACCGGCTTCTCCTTCGCCTCCTGCCGCGCCAGTTCTTGCTCCAGGACCATTACGCCGAGGCGAAAGAACTTGGCCATCAGCTTCTCATCCGTGCCCTGAACGATGAGCAGCGAGGGGGCCGGGTTCGGGCCGAACTTGATGCCGAGAACGGCTCCGCGTCCCGCCAGGCGCTCAAGCAGCTGCGGCCAGGGCGCGCCCAACTCCTTCTCGAAATAGGCGACGAGCTGCGCGAAGCGGCGAACATTGGTGGAATCGAGCAGCTCGCGGACGGGAGCGAGTTGCTGAATCTGCCTGTACACATCCAGCGCGGCGAGCGTTTCGACGAGCCGGCGCGGTTGCGCGACCTCGACGAGCAGATCGGCCTGATTGGGCAGCAGATGGCGCGGAGAAGGGGGCGTCTGCGTTTTGGGGGTGTCGGCGCGAACCGCGGAAACCCAGAGGCTCAGAGCGACCAGGGCGCTGGCGGCGAAGCGAATCAGACGCATGGGAGGGAGACTCCTGTACAATACGACGAGCCGGCGAACATCGTGAGTTCGGCAGTGCATACTCGCCGATTCGGCCGCGGGTTTCAAGAAGGCGGCGGAGGTTTTGGCGTCATGGACCAGCGATTGCAGATCGCCGTCACCGCCGATTTGCACTGGGGCCACGGCGGACCCGGTGACGACGCCACGCGCGCGCTCGCCGCCTTTCTTCACGAGCACACGCCCGACGTTCTGATCCTGGCCGGCGACATCGGCACCAATTCGTTATTCGGCGAATGTCTGCGACTCTTTGCCGATCTGCCATGCCGAAAGGCGCTGGTGCCCGGCAATCACGATTTGTGGGTGCGGCCGGACGATTGGCGCGATTCGCTCCAGGTCTACCAGGAAGACCTCGCCGAGATGTCCCGGCAGTACGGTTTCCATTACCTCGATCGCGGTCCATTGTTGCTACCAGAGTCGGGCCTGGGCATCGTCGGCTCGATCAACTGGTACGACTACTCGTGGTCGCTGGAGGGGCTGCGGCGCGATTATCCCGCTGAGGAGGAGCGTCTTGTCAGCAAGCGTTTCACGCGTGGCCGGCACAACGATGCCGTCTTCGTCCGCTGGCCGCTCGACGACGTGCGTTTCACGGCCCGCGTGGTGGCCGCCCTCGAACAGCATCTGCGCGAGGCGCTGGCGCAGGTCGAGCGCGTCCTTGTCGTGACGCATCACCCGCCCCTGCGCGAACTGAGCTTCCCGGAGCAGCCGCCGCCGTTGAGTCTGGACCGCCTGCTGTGGGACGCATTCGGCGGCAATCGCGCGATGGAGGAATTGCTGGCGCGCCACGCCGAGCGCATCGCCTTCGCCTTCTGCGGCCACACCCACCGCGAGCGCGATTGCACCTGGCACGGTATCCGCGGCTACAACGTCGGCGGCGATTATCACTTCAAGCGACTGTTATGGCTGGATTGGCCTGCCGGGACCATTACCGCCCATCAGTTCGGCGATGCGGCGCGATAGCACTACGTTCCTGAGTCAGCCGGGAATGGATGCCACGAACTGGCGGGTCGAGTTAGCGATCTGCTTCGGATCATCCCGCGCAAGGTCTGGGGCGGCAGCCAAACGAGGGCCGGAGCGCAAGCGCAGTCAGTCCTGATGTCGGTGTGGCGGACCTGCTGGCAACGAGGCCGCAACGCCTTGAATTTCCTCAGCCAACATCTTCGCCACCAACCCGCGAATGTTGGTCTACCCCCGTAACTGGCCATCTCGCTTGCACTCCCGCTGTTCACCCGTGTTATTAGGCGCAAGTCGGATGCCATCGGGTCACCGGAAGCTGCCGTTGGGTGTCTGAACGGCTATATTGGTCCTGAACATGTGCGCCAGAGAACCTTTATTGGCGGGTGCCTCTCACCCCGGCTTGCTCTGGAGACGGGCGGTGGATCAGCGACAAGCCTTCCTCGACGCAATCATCGCCGATCCAGACGATGACGCGGTCAGACTCATTTACGCGGACTGGCTGGAGGAACACGGCAGCGCCGTCGAGCGGGATCGCGCTCGGTTCATCCGACTCCAGATCGAGCTTGAGCGAGTGGAGGATGACGACCGCCGCAAGGCCATCCTCGATGAGTGCAACCAGTTGATCGACCGACATTGGCAGGAGTGGACGCACGGCTTCCAGGCCGATAGGACCGCCGCCTACTACTACAAGGACACCTACAAGCGTGGCTTCCTGCCGTACATGTGCCTGGATGACGAGGATCTGTCGGACCCGACGCTCGATGTCTTGCTGGCACACGAACCGATCACGCACTTCTTCATGAGGCGTATCGACACTTTCCCTGAAGCCGTCGTCCAGTGGAAGCATCTCCCGCGCGTGCAGCAGTTGAGCTTCAGCGGAGGTGGCGACAATGTGAAGGCTCTGCTGCGGTCGCCGCTGTTGACGGGGCTTCACGTCTTCGAGGGTTCGAGCGTGCTTGACGAGGAAGAGGTGGCGATGATCGCGTCAGATCCCCGTTTCGCCGACCTCAGACGGCTGGAGATCGGTTACAGCGATCTCGGCGATAGTGCCGTGGAGATGGTTGCCCAATCCCGCACCTTGTCACACCTGACTGCCTTCGACTACAGCGGCAACCGCACCACCATCGCTGCCCTTCAAGCGGTCGCTGGCTCGCCTCTGGCCGGCCGGCTGACGTTCATCGGTCTGCGGCAGTACGACTGGGGCGAGGCTCCAAGGGTCGGCAGTCGCGCGGCGGAACTGCTCGCCGACTTTCGTTGTCTGCAAGGCATCGACCTGCACGGTCAACAGATCCGAGATGAAGGGGCCGAGTACCTTGCCAGATCATCCAAGCTGGCTGACTTGAAGCTGCTTCAGTTGGGGCAGAACGGGCTAGGCCTGCGCGGCGTAACGGCACTTCTATCATCTCCATACCTCACTAAGGTGGAGGAACTCGATCTGTCAAACAATCGACCAGGCGGCGACTGGATCGCCGCGCTCGCATCCGCAGACGCGCGCCGGTTCCGCAAGCTCTCCCTGGAGGACAATCAACTCAATGGACAAGTTGCCGTCCTCCTGGCTGACGCAGCCGTCCTGGAGGGTGTTCGGGAACTTTCTCTTCGCAGGAACCCAGTCGGGGATCAGGGGGCCGTTGCTCTGGCAGGCTCCGCACGCCTGACTCGACTGCGCAAACTGGGCCTGGGATCGTGCGACATCGGCGATGAAGGTGCCATCGCGTTGCCCGACTCGTCATCGCTCGGTAAGCTAGAAGGCTTTGGAGGGCTGGGCTTATCGCACAACCGTTACAGCGGGGCCGCAGCCCATCGTCTGCAGAAGCGTTTCGGCTACGATCCGACCTCCTATTGAAGAATCCGGACAGAGGGTACGCTGACCTGTCAGGCGCTAATCAAGCACGGGAAAGGTTCTTTTATCGAAGACGAGATAAAGGTGGCGGGAACCGTTGTTCGGCCTCCAACGGCGCTCAGTCTGCCGGAGACGCCTCCCCCAAGTCTTCCGCGTGAGGTCTTAAGACTGCCTCATGCCGGTCGCCGAGAGGCCCGCTCCTCCCGGTACTCCCATGTCGCCCCTACGGAGACGGTCGCCGTCGCCCTCGTCGCGGGCCGGTTGCGGGTTGGACGAACAACTCCTGCCAACTCCCCACACTGCGTACCCGCTGGAACAACTCTTGCTGATCGGATTGTGGGTGAGGGTGTCGAAGTCCGGCAGCTTGGCGACGGCGATCGGTCTATGGCTCTCTTTTCTTGGCAGGTTCCTCGACGGATCGGCGTTTCGCGCGTGCCACGGCTTCTCGGGCGTGATCGGTCAAGTATGCCCCTTCCGAGCCTGCGGCCAATTCCGCAAGCAAGGCGTCCGCTTCGCGAGAGCCGATCCGTTCCAGCACTTCCACCGCGCGAATCGCTCGAATTTGATCGGTTAGCGGACGCTTCGATCGGATGCCCGCCAGTAACTCTTTAATGCGCCGTGACGCCTCCAGCGACGGTTTGGCTTGCAGCTGCTTCGTCAGGGCCGTTTCCGCGAGCGGTCCCAGTATTGCTAATTCACGCGCGGCTTTTTGCCGAACCAAGAAACTCGAGTCGTCCAAATCGGCGATGAGTTTCCGCAAGCCGGCCTGGCTCACCGAAACGGGGTTCAGCCGCTTCCGTAACAATGCCAAGGATGCCGCCGGGGCATCGACCATCGCGAAAATCGCGCGTCCTGCCTTTTCTGCGTCGGTGTTGGTGAGCAACGCCCAGAATTCCTCGCTGCCGCCCGGCAATTTCGCGTTGGTTCGCAGCCCGGTCACGTCCCAGATCAAGAGCGTGGAATCCTGGCTGGTGGAAACCAGTGTCTTGCCGTCCGGCGTGAAAGCGAGGGCGGTGATCTCATTTAAATGTCCTGCCAAGCGCTGGCGCGGCCGACCCGTGGCCGTTTCAAACAGGACGATTCCGCCCGGTCCCGGCGCGGCGAAGAGCCAGCCGTCCGGCGAAAACGCGGCGGCAATCGCCTGCGACCAGCCAATGATCCAGGCGCCGGCGCCCTCGGCATTCTTGCGGTGGATGGGGTCTTCAAAGCGGAACTTCTCGCGCGTGAAACCCGTACTCCATAAACGAATCGTTTCCATGCGACGGTCCACTGGGATCGCCTGGAAACCGATCGGCATAAACCCCGATTGGGGGGCGTCCTTGGCGATGTCCGGCAAATGGAGCGCCGCCAACACTTTTCCATTGGGATGAAAGACGACCGTGTTCGCTGTTTGCCGCAGATCCTCTCCGATGGGCAATTCCTTGCCGGTGAACGTGTCCCAAAGACCAACCGACTGAGGCACGGTTTTGGCCCCATGAAGGGGTGTCGGTTCGCCGATCGTGGCGAGGAGCTTCCCGTCGGCGGAAAAGGCGACGGCGTAAACCTTGCGACCAGACGGCTTAAACGTGCGGACCGCTTTTCGGGAGGCAACCTCGTAGATGCGTGCGCATTTACCCTCCTCCACCGTGGCCAGACGTTTGCCGTCGGGCGAGAAAACGAAGGCATCAACCTTGCCCTTGCAACGAAGAAGAACCGCCGGCTCGGAACGAAGAGGATTTTCCGACGCGGACAATGGGGCGACATCCCAGAGGGCAATTGTGTTGTCGCCGGGCGCGGCGGCGAAGAGTCGGCCCTTGGGTGAGAACGCGATGCCGGCCCGGCACAGCATTTCACGTTGCAATTGAACCTTGCCCGTACCAATCTCCACCCATCGCAAACGGTCGCGGCTGTCGGCGCAGGCGGCGATTTTGCCGTCCGGAGACAACGACAGGGCGCGGAGTGGATTTCTCGACTGCTTCACAAGGGTGATGGGTTCGGCGTCGCTCACGTTCCACGACTCGACCAGGTTTCCGCCGGTGAAGAGCGCTTTGCCGTTCGGCGAAAAAACCAGGGCGTTCATTTGTTCCGAAGAACGAAGCCGGCGAAGTTCTTGGCCTGCCGCATCGAGGAGCCGCGTCGAACCATCGGGTAACGATACCGCCAAGTTTTTCCCGTCGGGAGAGACGGCGAGGAAAGCGAGGTTTCCTTTCAGGCTTTGGCCTTTCATGGGCGGAGTAGGCAGTTTGGCGATTTCCTTGCCCTCGGCGATGTTCCAAAAGCGGATCGTTCCCTCATCGCCCAGCGAGACCAGTGTCTTGGCGTCCCTGGTGAAACAGAGACTCATGACTCGTCCGGTGTGGCCCTTCAGTGTCTTTCCGGATTTGGGAGTGCCGGGTGAGTATAAGAGCCACTAACATAAAGAGTCACTTGGCATGACGTTCGCACTACGGATTGAGTGGGCCAATTCGCTCGTCCGAGGAGGTGTGTCATGGCCAAGCCGCTTGTCCCCGACGAACTGTGGGAAATCATCCACCCTTTGCTG
>DATBGU010000166.1:0-3412 GCA_036557825.1 Gemmataceae bacterium | reverse complement strand
TGTTGTTGCGTCAACAGGGGGCTGACGCCCCCCGCTCGCCTGTTTTCCGCGAAGCGAATGACGCCAACCGTCCTCAATCCGGAGTATGCCGAACTGGCCGAACTGGCGGGGGGGTTCGTCCACGACTTGAAGAACCACCTCAGCACGCTGCGGCTCAACCTGCAATTGCTGGCCGAGGACTTCCAGGAACCGCAATCGCAGCGCGAACGTCGCGCCCTGGATCGCATCCTGCGCTTGCAAAACGAGTGTCAGCGGCTGGTGGACATCTCCAACGAGTTCCTCCGCTACGCCCGCGTCCTCGATGTCGAGCTGACGCCGGCGGATCTCGGTGAGGTCGTCGAGGAGTTGACGGACTTCTTCGGCCCCATGGCGCGGACGGCCAACATCGAAATCAAGACGTACATCCCCACCGATCTGCCGCCGGTCGCCCTCAACCGCGATCTGTTCAAGCAAGCTCTGCTCAACCTGCTGCTCAACGCCCAGCAAGCGATGCCGGCCGGCGGCGAAATCACCATCCTGGCGCGGGCCGAGTCGCCGGCAGTCGTTCTCGACTTGATCGACACTGGCCAGGGCATGCCGCCGGAACAACTCACCAAGGCGTTTCGTCCCTTCTACTCGACGCGCAGCGGCGGCACCGGCCTGGGCCTGCCGACCACGCGCAAGATCATCGAAGCGCACGGCGGCACCCTCGAGGCGCAAAGCGAGGTCGGCCGCGGCACCAAGTTCACCATTCGCCTACCCTCCGCCGTATAGCGATCCAGGGAACGAATCCCTCGCGGCATACGTCTCCGAAATGCCGTGGAAATTTCTTGCAAATCTTTAATCGGCGCGATACTTTCGCCTGAAGACGCGGTTAGATCCCTGCCGCACTCGATGCGGACTGCCTTGCCTGCCCTCCTGCCCGCTGAATCTTCCCAACGTCCTCCTCCCCTCGCGGAGGAGCCTGGCTCTCAGGAGTATCGCGATGCACGTTGCCTGCATCATCCGATTCGGCTTTCGTTTCGCCCTCGTCGCGCTGGCCGTTTGCATCCTTCCCACCAGCCGCGCCGGCGTCCAACTGCCCAGCGGCGAGACGGTCGAGAAGGTCGATTTCGAGCGCCACGTCATGGGCGTGTTCGGCCGCATGGGCTGCAATTCCGGCTCCTGCCACGGCTCGTTCCAGGGCAAAGGTGGTTTCAGGCTCTCGCTGTTCGGCTACGATCCGCAGATGGATTACCTCGCCATCAGCCGCGATGTCGAAGGGCGGCGGCTCAATCTCGGCGACCCGGACAATAGTCTGTTGCTGCTCAAGGCGACCGGCCGCGTTCCGCACGAGGGCAAGACGCGCTTCGGCCGCGAGTCCTGGGCCTATCGGCTGCTGCGGACCTGGATCGCGCAGGGCGCCCCGTGGAGCAAGGGCAGCGGTGCCATCGAGAAAATCGCCATTTCGCCTCCCGAATACTCCTTCCAAAAACCGGGGCAGACGGGACAACTGCAAGTGCGGGCGACGTTCGCTGACGGCAGCACGGAGTCGATCACCTCGCTGTGCGAGTTCCGCACCAACGATGAGGCCGTCGCCGACGTGACGCCGCGCGGCGAGGTCAAGGCCGTCCGCGCCGGCGATACCGCCGTCATCGTCTCCTATCGCGGCCACGTTCTGCCGGTGCGCGTGCTGGTGCCAGTCGAGGCGAAGCCCGGCTTCCGCTATCCCGATGTGCCGGAAGCGAACTTCCTCGACCGCGAGGTGTTCGCCAAACTGCGACGGCTGGGCATCGTGCCGTCCGGGCTGTCCGGCGACGCCGAGTTCCTGCGCCGCGTCACCATCGACACCATCGGCACGCTGCCGACGCCGAAGGAGGTGTGCGACTTCCTCGCCGACAAGCGGCCCGACAAGCGATCGCGCAAGATCGACGAATTGCTCGCCCATCCGATGCACGCGGCCCTGTGGGCGACCAAGTTCTGCGACATCACCGGCAACAACACCGACGCCCTGGAAAACCCACAACAGCGCCGGGCGCGCCTCAGTCAGATGTGGCACGACTGGTTCCGCAAGCGCCTCGCCGAGAACGTGCCCTACGACGAAATGGTTCGCGGCGTGCTGTGCGCCACCAGCCGCGACGGACTCAGCCCCGAAGAGTACGTCAAGCAGGTCAAGGTGGCGGAGGACATCGACAAGGGCTTCAACAAGACCTACGCCGAGCGGCCGACGCTCGATCTGTACTGGCGGCGGCAGCAGCGCGTGCCCATCGAGCAGTGGGGCGAGAAGACGGCGGCGGCTTTCCTCGGCGTGCGCCTTGAATGCGCCCAGTGTCATAAGCACCCCTTCGACCGCTGGACGCAGGGCGATTATCGTTCCTACGCCAACGTCTTCGCCAAACTGGCCTTCGATGCGTCGCCGGAATCGCAGAAATTGTTCCGCGCCGAGAACGCCGAGCGCAACAAGAAGAAGGGCGACAAGAAGACGCTGCCGCTGGCCCCGCTGCGCGAGGTTTACGTCCGCGCCAACGGCACAGCCAGTCAGCCGCTGCCCGATCCGGACACGAGAAAGCCCCTGCCGCCGCGCGCGCTGGGCGGCCCGGTCATCGCGCTGGAAAACGGCAAGGATCCCCGTGTCGCCCTGTTCGATTGGATGCAGGCGGCGGACAACCCCTTCTTCGCCCGCAGTTTCGTCAATCGCGTCTGGGGGCATTATCTCGGCACCGGCATCGTGCATCCGGTGGACGATTTCTCGCTGGCCAATCCGCCCTCCAACGAAAAATTGCTCGACGCCCTGGCGAAAGACTTCATCGCCGGCAAGTACAACATCCGCGAACTGGAGCGCAAGGTGCTGCTGTCGCGGACCTATCAGCTGACCTCGACGCCCAACGAGACGAACCGTTTCGACCGCACCAACTATTCGCACAGCGCCATTCGGCCGATGATGGCGGAGGTGCTGGTGGACGTGCTCAACGAGGCGCTGGGAGCGACGGAGAATTTCGGCGCGGACATGCCGGTCGGCAGCCGGGCCATCGAGGTCGGCGCCAGCCGCTTGCAGAACAACCTGGTCAACTACGCTTTCCGCATTTTCGGCCGGCCGCCGCGGACGACGGCCTGCGACTGCGAGCGCGCCATGGAGCCGGGCCTGCCGCAAAAACTGTTTCTCATGGCCGACCCGTCCGTGCAGCAGAAAATGCAAGCGCCGCAGGGACGACTCCGCAAATTGCTCGCGGAGCAGAAGGACGATAACAAGGTGCTCGACGAACTGTTTCTCGCCACGCTGTCGCGGCTGCCGACGGCGAAAGAGCGGGCGCTGGTGGCCGACACGCTGACGCGCGGCAAGGACCGACAGACGGCGTTCCAGGCGGCGACCTGGGCGCTGATTAACACGAATGAATTTGTTTTCAATCACTAACGATGGTTAGCCGCGCCTGGGAGCGCGGGCGTGCCGCCCGCC
>DATBGU010000165.1:0-36860 GCA_036557825.1 Gemmataceae bacterium | reverse complement strand
TGATGGCGAACCATCAGGGGGCTGACGCCCCCGCTCGCCTCGTGTGGTCGCGACCGTCGCGAGTTCTGAACTCGGGAGGACAAGTGAAATCCCTTATGAGAGACACCGGACAACAACTCCCGGTCGCGCCGCTGTCAACCTCGCCGCCTCCTCCGATGTTAGCACCCGTACTCATGATGGTCTTCTGGATGCTTCTGGGAGGGGCGTCCGGGATTCGGCTCATGCAGGGTATCTGGCGTTTCCTCGGCTTTGACTTCGGAGGAGTATCCATCGCCGTCCCGGTCGGGGGCGTGATAGGAGCACTCGCTGGGGCGCTGCTGGGCCTGATCACCAACCCGCGTTTGCTGGTGCTGCTGATGGCGGTTTTCGCCGGTTCGGCCGCCGGCGGAGTCGCCGGAAAACTCCCTTGGGACGATGTCGGCGAAATCGGCGGTCAGGTCGCTGGCGGGTTGGTAGGAGGTCTTGCCTGGGCAGCCTGGCTGTTCCTCGGACGCTGCAAACGAACCTCTACCGCCAAGTAGACGACACCCCTGGCGTCGGAGCCGAGCACCTGTCGGCGCAGCCGATCCACAGATAGCGCGGCGCCTGCTGGCGCGCCAAGCGCGCGAAGAACTCCGGATCGTGTGCGGTCATGTCGGCGGCCCAGGCGCGGTTGTTGTCCAGCAGTCGGTTCAGGGTGTGCATGGCGGCGTCACCGTCCTTCCGGGTTCGCATCGGGGAAGAAGCCTCGCTCGTTCATCTTAGAGGCGGATTCCGAATTCGGACGAGGGGAAAACCGAATTCTCACGAATTCGGCTACGAACGGAATAACACCTCCCCTAACTGGATGTCGAGGGGTGGCAGCCCCCGCTCGCCGAAATTGCGATCCACCCCGGCGCCGTTGAACTGTCTAGCTTGACCCGCGCCCTTCGATTACAATCCACTATTCCCGACTCGCATCGTCTTCGTTATCTCTACCCGGAGTTGCCCATGTCCACCATCTCCGCAGCCGCCCTCGTCGATCTGCTGCGCGATTGCCGAATTCTGGACGCCACCCAGCTGGAGAAGATCAACCGCGCCCTGAAAGGACGCGATCCCGATCCGCGCGCCATCGCCCGCGAACTGCTCAAACACGGCTGGCTCACCGCCTACCAGGCCAATCAACTGCTCCTGGGCCACGGCTCCGAATTGCGGCTGAGTCCGTATCTGCTGCTCGATCGGCTCGGCGAGGGCGGCATGGGACAAGTTTTCAAGGCGCGCCATCAGCTCATGAATCGCATCGTGGCGGTCAAGATCATCCGCAAGGAACGCCTGACGCATCCGGACGCCGTCGAGCGTTTTCACCGCGAGATCCGGCTGGCCGCCCAGCTCGATCATCCGAACCTCGTGCGCGCCCACGACGCCGCCCAGGTGGGCGATGTACATTTCCTGGTCATGGAGTACGCCGAGGGCGCCGACCTGCATCGGCTGGTACACAAGTCGGGGCCGCTGCCCTTGGGACAGGCGTGCCACTACATTCGCCAGGCGGCGCTGGGCTTGCAGTACGCCTCGGAGCGCGGCCTGGTCCATCGCGACATCAAGCCTTCCAATCTTCAGGTGACGGCGGGAGAGGTCGTCAAGATTCTCGACATGGGACTGGCGCGGTCGCGGCTGCCGGAGGGGAACGAGGGCGGCAAGGCCGATCTGACGCAGGCATATACCATCATGGGCACGCCGGACTACATCGCGCCGGAGCAGATCGCCGACCCGCGCCAGGTGGACGTTCGCGCCGACATCTACAGCCTCGGCTGCACCCTGTACTATCTGCTGGCCGGCTGGCCGCCTTTTCCCGGCGGCGCCTGGGAGGACAAGCTCGTCTGCCATCGCAAGGTGGAACCGAAGGCGATCGAGCTGATCCGCCCGGACGTTCCGGCCGCATTCGGGGCAGTGCTGCGAAAGATGATGGCCAAGCGGCCGGAGGACCGCTACTCCTCTCCCGCGACGGTCGCCGACGCCCTGGCCGCGTTTTGCGCGCCCGGCGTTCCAACCGCGCCCGGCGGACGGACGGCGCCTCTTCCTCCGACGGTCGCGTACCGGAATGCGCCCGACACGGCGGCGGCCGCCGCCGCCTCCCTGGCGAACCAAGCCGGCGCCCCTGAGCCGGGCTGGTCGCTGGAAACCGATTCAACCTTTGCCACGGCGCGGATGCCGACCCTGGAAGGGCAAGCGATGAAACCGCCGCCCGGCCCGACCATGCTCCTCCCCACGCAGCACGCCGGCGCGCCGTCCTCGGCCGCGGCGCCGCGGTCGCGCAAGACGCTCTGGCTCGCCCTCGCCAGCTGCGCCTTTCTGGGCACGATGTTCCTTCTGTCGATTGTGCTCGTGATCGCCCTGTGGCCCAAGGACGGCAACGCCGACAAAAACAGCGGCAGCGCGAAAGCGGCCGCCGACAAAGACAAGGGGAAGGACAGCACGAACGCCCCGCCCAAAGCGGACGAGCCCGTGGTGCTCGTCGATGAGGATTTCCGCTCGACGTATGAGAAAAAGTTGGCCATCCCCGAGAAGTGGGTGGAGGGCGAAGCGTACCGCGTCATCAAGGACAACGACAAGTGCGCCCTCGAAGTCGGCAAGCCGACCGGCCTCCACTTCGTGCGCTTGCCTCCCGTGTTGTTGAGCGGCAACTTCTACGTCGAGGGGGTCTACATGCTGGACCGCTTCGCTCACAAATTGACGGTGTCGCTGGAGAACCGCGCGAAAAGCGCCCTGCTGCCCATCGTCTTCAATTGGGACGGCAACGTGCTGATCGAGAAGGACGCGCGCCTGCCGCCGCCGGACTACGTTCCTCTCAAACCCAGTCATTTCCTTCTCAAACGCCAGGGAAATCGGCTTCGTGTGTTCCTCGACAAGTCGCCGGTCGCGGACAAGGACCTGGAGGACATTGCCGAATTCGACGCCGTCCGCATCGGACTCGTCGCGGGTCCGGGAAATAGTGGACGTCTGGCCCGCCTGTACGGCATCAAGGTGGGCACTTTCAGCTCCGACGGACAGGTTCCGGCGTCAAACATGCGAGGGCCCGATTCAGGCGGCCGGCCCAAGAGGGAGAAGGGTTTCGGCCGATAGTTCCGTTGTATGATTCGCTGCCGGATTCCGATTCGAGTTCGCGATGTCCCGTTATCCCGCCCTGCTCGACCTGGCGACGCGGAAACTTCATCCTCTGGACGGCTCCGAATCGTTCCTCGTCGGACGGAACGAGACGGCCAACCTGTGCGTCCTCGACCCGACCTGTTCGCGCCATCATTTTCGCATCGTTCGCCGCGACGGTCGCTACCACGTCGAACCGCTCAACGCGCTGAATCCGGTTTATCACAACGGCCGCTCCGTGAGCAAAGCGGAGCCTCTGGAGCACGGCGCGTTTCTCCAGGCGGGGCAAACGCGGTTTCAGTTTCTGCTCCGCGCGGCGGAGGCGGCGACAGCGAGCCAGGCATCGCCGGCCGCGCTCGAACCGTTCACGGTCATGGCCTCCTCGGATTCGACCGGCGCCACCGACCTCGAACGCGGCGTCCTCCCGCTGGCCGGCGAGATGCTCATCGGCCGCGATCGGGACCGGGTGCAAATTTATCTGCCGCATCCGCAAGTGTCGCGCTGCCATGCCTCCATCGCCTTGCAGGGAACGACGGCCCTCCTCACCGACCTCAGCAGCGCCAACGGCACCTTCGTCAACGGCGTGCGGCTGAAGGGCAAATACTCGCTGCAACCCGGCGATCGAGTGGACATTGGTCCGTACGCGCTGCGCTTCACCGGGACGGCGCTGCTCGCTCGGCCGCGCTCCGACAACGTCGAGCTGATCGCGCGCGGCGTCGAGCGCGTGGTCCGCGACCGCGAAAGCGGCGCGCCGCTGAAACTGCTCGACGACGTGACGCTGGTCGTTCGGCCGCGCGAGTTCGTCTGTCTGCTTGGTCCCAGCGGTTCGGGCAAATCGACGCTGCTGTCGGCGCTGAGCGGCCGCACCGCGCCCGACGCCGGTTGCGTGCTTCTCAACGGCGCCGACCTGCACGCCCATTTCGAGGCGCTCAAGCAGGACATCGCCGTCGTTCCGCAGAAGGACGTGCTGCACGAATCGCTGGCCGTCGGTCAGGCGTTGTGGTACACGGCGAAACTTCGCCTGCCGCCGGACACCAGCGCCGCGGAGATCGAAACGTCGCTGACCGAGCTGCTCGACACGGTGGGACTGTCGCCGCGCCGCGCCACCGTGATTCGCCATCTCAGCGGCGGCCAGGTCAAGCGCGCCAGCCTCGCCAACGAGATTTTGTGCAAGCCCAGCCTGCTGTTTCTCGACGAGGTGACGTCCGGCCTGGACGAGCAGACCGACCGCGAAGTGATGAACCTGTTTCGCGCTCTGGCCGACGCCGGCAAAACGGTCGTGTGCATCACGCACAGCCTCGCCAACGTGGAGCGCACCTGTCATCTGGTTGTCATTCTGACGCCCGGCGGCAAACTGGCGTTCGTCGGCAAACCGTCGGAGGCGCTGACGTATTTCGGCATCGACCGTCTGGGCGACGTCTACGACTGCCTCGCCGAGCATCCGCCGGAGCACTGGCAGGAGACGTATCGTCAAAGTCCGCTGTGGAAGCGTTACGTCGCCGACCGTCTGCCGCCGCCGGCCGAGACGCTCCCGTTTCCCGAACCCGCCTCGTCAAGCGCTGCCGGCGGTTGGCCGCGCTTGTTTTTGCGTCAGACGTTGCTGGTGACGCGCCGCTACGCCGCGATCTGGTGGGGCGATTATCCGTCGCTGTTGGCGATGGCGGGCCAGGCGTTTCTGGTGGCGGTGCTGCTGGGCCTGCTGTTCGGCAACCTCGACGCGGTGAAGGACGTGGAGGACCACGCGCGACGTTCGGTCAATCTGCTGTTTTTGTTGGCCGTTTCGAGTTTTTGGTTCGGCTGCAACAACGCCGCCAAGGAGATCGTCAAGGAGCGCGTCATTTACACGCGCGAGCGCGATTTCAATCTGCTGGTGGCCAGCTACTACGCCTCGAAATTGCTGTTGTTGACACTGTTCAGTTGTTCGCAGGCGGTGCTGTTGTTCGTCGTGGTCCGCGTCTGGTGCGCGCCGCCCGGCCCGTTGTTGGCGGAGTTGTTGGTGCTGACGGCGTTGGCGTTGGCGGGCGTGACGCTGGGCCTGGCGATCTCCGCCTTCGCCGAGACGGAGGAGATGGCGATCACGTTGATTCCGATGGCGGTGATTCCGCAGATTATCTTGTCGGGCGCGATCTCGCCGCTGGAGGGCGTGAGCAAGGTGCTGGCCGTGCTGGGCATTTCGACGTACTGGGGCAAGCGCGGCCTGGACGCATCGCTGCCGTCGGACGTGGCCGCGTCGCTGCCGGGCCTGGAGCGCCATTCGACGACCGCGGCGGTGCTGGTATTGCTGCTCCACGCCGCCGTCTGCATCGCTGCGGCGCTGCTGATGTTATGGTGGCAAAACCGCCGCCGTCGCGGCCTGGCCGCACTGTTGGGACGCGTGGCACGGTAGACCAGCGCCGCGTCAACGGAGTGATATTTGGCCCGGTGCTGCCGAAGTTGCCTCTGGTTCCGTTCGTCGCGGCCGTATCATCTCTGATTTCGACACTTCCAAGGTTGCGAACTGAACGATCCGGTGGATACAGTATCAATAAAAACCTCACGCGAAGGATAGCCATGCCGGCCTCAAAGTCGCTCGATGAATTGATTGCCCACAAAGCGATCGAATTTGCCGATCAAATCAAGAAAGCCGCCGCGATGGCGGACAAGGAAGAGGAAATCCGCATCGAGGTCGAGAAACAACTGGCCTTCATCCAGAAGGAAGCCGGCATCGAACTTCACGGCAAGCACGAGTTCACCGTCGCCAAGGGGCGGGTCGATTCAGTCTATTCGCCGTCCGCGATTTCTGTCTCACTTCTGTATTGCAGGAGTGGACATTTGAATACGAGATTGGTACACTCATTCACAACCGAGCTGTGAGGCGTCGGCGATGAGCATCGAAAAGGCTGTTTCGACGTGGAGATGCGGTCCCCATGGAAAAGTATCAGCCGAGCTTTAATGGAGTGCCGCTCGACCGGATCACGGTTGCTCAGGAGCTGTTGGACATCGACAACAAGCAACGTAGCAACCTCTTTCCCTGGAATGGACAGTTCTCTCCACAGCTAATTGAAGTCCTACTACGCGCTTACTCGCCGAAGAAGGGGCTTGTCCTTGACCCTTTCGCGGGGAGCGGCACAGTCTTGTACGAAGCGGGGCGTCTTGGGTTGCCGGTCGTCGGCGCGGAGATCAACCCGGCAGCATGTAAGATGGCTCAGGTCTACCGCTTGATGAACACTCCGTTCTCCCATCGAAAATCGATGATGAACCGACTGGAAAAAGCACTTCAGGAATGTCTTCCCGCACGAGAGCCTTCTCTCTTTAGTGCCAACGGTAACGCCACGGACGAGGAGGTCAAGGCAAGTTTGGTCGAGATTTATGAAGTCTTAAGCGATGAAACTTCCCGATGCGTACTCGAGGCGCTGATCGTTCTTGTGGACTTCTACCACGAAGCAACCGACGAGAAGGTCTACAGCGCGTGGGCCAAACTGAAGGCCAGGGTTTTGAGCCTGCCCGAGTCGGAGGCATCGGTTCGACTCCTGAACTGCGACGCACGCGGCCTTCCGCTCCATGACGACGAGGTGGACTTCGTGGTCACTTCTCCGCCCTATATCAACGTGTTCAACTACCACCAGCAATACCGCAGGTCCATGGAGGCGCTGGGCTGGGACTTGCTCGCCGTTGCCCGGTCGGAAATCGGCTCCAACAGGAAACACCGGCAGAATCGTTTCCTCACGGTGATCCAGTATTGCCTTGACATGACAGATGTGCTGGGAGAGTTGCGCAGAGTGAGCAAGGAGTGCTCGCGCATCGTCTTGATCGTGGGGAGAGAGTCGAATGTCCGCAAAACTCGATTCTTCAACGGCGAAATTGTCGCCGCATTAGCGTCGCACTGCGCCGGTTTCTCGTTTGTGTCACGTCAAGAGCGGGTCTTCAGGAATCGGTTCGGGGAGCAGATCTGTGAGGACATTCTGCACTTCGACGTGAAGAAGGACGCCCATACGAGCCTCAGAGAACCGTGGGTAATCGCGCAGGAAGTCTTGACAAACGCGCGAAAGCGAACGCCGAAGGAATCGCTTGCCGATCTTGATGAAGCCTTGAGCCTCGTAGGAGAAGTGCAGGAATCCCCGATCTACGACCAGGAGCGAGCAAACGCGCGGTCGAGCGGCAGGGCAGGAAAGAGGTCAAGACATGAGCGGATTCCCGACGCCCCATCTGGAGAAGCTATCGGCTGCCCGCGAGAACGACAAGCTGCCGGCCTGTGACAAACCCCGGATCGAACGAGCCATCCAGCGTTATCACGAGTGGATCAAAGCTCTGGATTCCGTGACCGGCCGGAACCCACAGAAGCGGCTTGAAAACCTGGTCGCCCTTTTGAACGAGTATCGACTCTGGGTGGATGTCGAACTGATTTTCGACAGCGAGGACAACTTCCTTTACCGCCAGAAGGGACAGCTCAAACTCGACAACAGCATTAACGAGGAGTTTTTACCGCGTTTAATTCATCCTTCCATCCTACCGGAGATCGCGGGTTTCGATGTGGCGGTTGGACCGGCAAAGTGTTTTTCGGCCCTCTATTTTGAGTCCAGCCTCGACGTGCCTCAACTTGGCGGCGGCATGACGGTTCGTACAAAGGCCCAAGACTTCGCTATCAGCAAGAAATTGTATCTAAAAGCGGCCCACGGACCTGACTTCAAGGAAGCCGTCACGAAGGACATATTCATTGCCTATGTCGTCTCAGAGTGCAAGACGAACCTCGACAAGACCATGTTTCAGGAAGCGTGTGCGACCGCGCACGATGTCAAATCCGCAGTTTCAGGCGCGCGTTACTACTTACTTTGTGAATGGTTGGACATGACCCCGGTGAGCACGGCGGCGACGGAGGTTGATGAAGTAATTATTCTTCGGAAGTCCAAGCGGCTCGGATCGAACGTGCGCAGCAATTTCGGCTCCGTCAAGGGGCGAAAAGATTATCGAACGCGGTACATCAAGCACCTTACCGACAACCCGCTACGGGTCGAGATGTTTCAACGGTTCCTCGGACACATTCGAGGATTACTACAGAGCGAAGCGCCGGTAGAGAGTGATGTCCTCAGCAAAGGTTACTTCTAGAGGAATCGCACGGCGGCGCGCCCTGGGAATACCGAATCGATGCAGTCATCCGAATGAGCCATCGCGTAAACACGTCCGAATCATGGGCACTTTTCGCTGAAGGCGCCCTCGTCCGCAGCACCAGCGCGCTGTACCAGTCCTACGGCGTCGGTCGGGTGGTCAAGGTGCGCGGCGATCAGGCCAAGGTCGAATTCAATCCCTCCGTCTTCATGGCGCCGCCCTATCGCTCCGAAAACAAAATCCTGCACTTCACTGAGATGGAGCGCGTCGAAACGCCGCTGGAACGGGCGGCGCGCGGCCAGTGGGACGAGCCGTGGCGTTTTGAACTGAAGATGCAGGCGGCTCGGTTCCTCACCGGCAACAAGGGCGGCCAACTCGGTAACGCCCGCACCGAAATCCTGCCGCACCAGATCTTCACCGCTCACCGCGTCGTCTCTAGCCCCCGGCGTCGCTTTCTGTTGGCCGATGAGGTTGGACTCGGCAAGACCATCGAGGCCGGCATGATCTGGCAGGCGCTCTCCCAGCGCGGCCAGGCCAAACGCACCCTCATCATCACTCCCGCCGGCCTCACCACGCAATGGCAGGAAGAACTGCAAGACAAGTTCGGCGCCATGTTCGAGATTTTCGGCCGCGACTTCCTGGCCGTCAATCCGCGCGCCTGGAGCTATCGCGCCGCGGCCATCGCCTCCCTCGACCGGCTCAAGCGTCCCGAACACAAGCGTCTGCTGCTCGAAAACCGCAAGTGGGATTTAATTATCTTCGACGAGGCCCACCGCCTCAGCGCCGTGGATTACGCCTCCGGCAAGGTCGAGAAGACGCTCAACTATCGGCTGGCCGAGGAGGTCCGCCAAAAGGAATACAGCGAAGCGTTCTTGCTGTTGACCGCCACGCCGCACCAGGGCGAGGAGAACCACAGCCGCTTCCGAAACTTGCTCGCGCTGCTCGACGACGACATCGACTTCAGCGCCCTCGAAGAACCCAGCCTGTTCAGTCAAGCCGGTAGTGGCCGACAGTTCACCGAGTTCGTCATCCGCACGCCGAAGAAAGACGTCACCGACGCTCAGGGCCGCAAGGTCTTCAAAGGCCGGCAGACGCACCGGCTTTTCTGCAAGATGTATGACGATGAGCAGCGCTTTTACGCCGCCGTGACTGGCTACATCCGCACCGGCTACCAGTCGCTGGAACGGCACGGCGACGCGACCCAGCGACGGGCCGCGGGCTTCCTGCTGACAATGTTTCAGAAGCTCAACGGCAGCTCCACCGCCGCCATCCGCGCCGCGCTGGCAACGCGCCTTCAGCGCCTGAGGGGCATGCTCGACGACCTACCCGAGGAGGAGGACGAGCCGGAACGCTTCGATGAGCGTTACGAAGGCGAGTTCGAGGAGCGCCACGTCCTGCGCGGCGATCGGCAAATCATCGCGGACGAGATCGCCGTTCTCGATAGGCTGTTGGCGGCGGGCGTTCAGCGCGATCGGAAACTCGATGAACTGCTGCGGCTGATCGACCGCGTCGCGGAGGAGAGTCCGCACCGTGCGGAAGAGAAACTTCTGATCTTCACCGAGTATCGTGAGACGCAGCGTTATCTCGTTCGCGAACTAGAGGACAAGTACGGACGGGGTTCGGTGGTGGTGATCCACGGCGACATGAAGCTGGAGAGGCAAGGCGAGGCGGAGCAGGATCTGGAACGTGTCTGGGGAGCGTTTGCCAAGGGGGGCGCGCTCGAAGCGCCGACGACGAAACGAACCAGTCAGCGTCTCTTCCGCGATCATCCGAAGGTCCGGTTTCTCGTTTCCACCGAAGCGGGTGGAGAAGGGATCAACCTGCAATTCTGTCATGTCTGCGTCAACTACGACCTTCCCTGGAACCCGATGCGCGTCGAGCAGCGTGTCGGCCGAGTCTACCGCTTCGGTCAGGACAAGGTGGTGCAAGTCTACCAACTCTTCAACAAGTCCACGATTGAAGAAGTGGTGCAGACGTATTTCGAGGACCGCTTGCGCCGTGCGGCCACGGCGATCGCCAAAGTGACCGGCGAGGAACCCGAAGAGATCAAAGGCACTCTCACCGGCCAGCTTGAGAGCGAGATCGACCCAAGCCGGATCTACCAGCGCGCCTTGGTCGAGGGGAACCTCAACAAGCAGACTCAGAAAGAGATCGCGGAGGCCGTGGAAAGGGCGCGGCGAGCGTATGAGATCGCCACGCAGAGCTTGTTCCGCGATGTGTCCCACTACTCCTTCGACAACTACCGGCGGGAACTGGCCGCCGATTTGACGTTGGCGGATTTGGAGCACTTCACCGAAAGGTTCCTGGCCGGCCATCGACGCCAGTTGCAGCGAAAGGAGCCTTTCGTGGAGTTTATCGTTCCCGACGTGCTCCAGTCCGCGGGACTGCCGGAGCGTTATCGCAGAGCGACATTCAACCGCGAACTGGCTATCCGGCGGACGGATGCGGACTTTCTAGCGCTCGGTCATCCCTTCGTGGATACCATGTTGTCCCACGTCGGATCTTACGATTTCGGCGGATTGACGGCGGTTCGGCAGATCGCGGAACCCAAGCTCGCGGGTCGGTCCGGCTATTTGTTCATCTTTCTCGTCCGCCAGCGAATCGCGCACGCATCGGGTGACGAATGCCTTTTTCAGTTTCACCCCGTCTTCGTCGGCGCGGATGGTCGGATCGATGAGGAAGCGGTTGGCCCAGCCGTCGAACAGAATGCCCACGACACCCTTTCGGCGCCCATCAACACCCCCGATGTCGAGTCGGCCTTTCGACTTGCCAAGCAATATCTGGAGAACCATACCGACGTGTGGAGTTGGGAGGATGATGTAGAGTTCGTGGCTTTGAGTTGGGTGCAGTTCCGTTGAACGAGAAGTGACAGAAAGTCGTTTGTGAAAGGGGACATTCATTCTTTAAGAGGCGATGAATGTCCCCTGATCGCTTGGTGATTCCGAGGTCACGAGGTCGATCATGCCCCGAATCACGAAAAAAACGACGGCGCGAGCCGACATCGACCGCATGGTCAAACGGATCGTGGCAAAGTTCCGCCCGCAGCAAGTGATCTTGTTCGGCTCGCACGCGCGCGGCGATGCGGGACCGGACAGCGACGTGGACCTGCTGGTCGTGATGGACTTCGAGGGTACCGCCCGCGACAAGGGACTCGAGATATTACAGACGCTGCGCGACATCCTCGTTCCCCTGGACGTGATCGTCACCTGCCCGGAAGACTTCGCCTGGCGAAAGGACGTTGTCGGTACGATTGAATGGCCGGCGACACGGGAAGGGCAGGTCTTGTATGCCCGTTCCTAAAGCTGTCCTAACCATGATCCGCGAATGGCTCGTCAAGGCGGACGGCGAGCAGGCCAAGGTCGAGTTCAATCCCTACGTCTTCATGGGGCCGCGCGGTAAAATGAAGGCGGACCACACGAAACATCGGGAGGAGCCGTCATGCAGATTCCTGTCCTTATCGAACCGATTTCGCGGAATGGCTACCGCGCCCGCGGCATCGAACCGTTCGCGGTCAGCGCCAAAGGCGCCACCCGCGAGGAGGCGCTGGCTAAGCTGCGCGCCAAAATCGAGGGCCGCCTCAAGAAGGGAGCGGAACTCGTGGGGCTGGAGGTCGGCGCGCCCACCGATCCCTGGATGGCGTTCGTCGGCATGTTCAAGGATGATCCCTGGATCGAGGACTGGAAACGCTCCGTCGAAGAATACCGTAAGCAAGTGGACGAGAACCCTGACTCGCTATGAGCATGTACGTCCTCGACACCGACACCTTGCAACTCTTCCAGAACGAACATCCGCGGGTGGTCGCCCACGTTCAGGCCGTCGCGCCCGGCGAACGGGCCATCTCCGTGATCAGCGTGGAGGAACAGTTGTCGGGATGGTACGCTCAGCTGCGGCAGGCGAAACGGCCCGAACGTTTGGCTTGGGCCTATCGCCGTCTGGCCGCCACCGTTCGTTTCTTGTCCCGCGTCCAGATTGTCGATTTCGACGAGGCAGCGATTCGACGTTACGAAGAACTGAAAAAACTCAAGCTGAAGGTGAGCAAGATGGATCTGCGCATCGCCGCGACGGTGCTCGAACAGAATGCGATTCTCGTGACGCGCAACGTGCGCGATTTCCAGCAAGTTCCTGGCCTTCGCATCGAGGACTGGTCGAAGTGACCTTGGCCCGGATGGCAGGCGTCAACCCCCTGTTTTCTTACGCAACAGGGGGCTAACGCCTCGGCTCGCCAGGTAGAAATCTTCGGAAGAGGATAGCAACCATGAACTGGCAAGACCGAATTACGGCAAACCCCAGCGTGCTGGCAGGCAAGCCGGTTATCAAGGGCACCCGCCTGGCCATCGAGTTCCTGGTCGAACTGCTGGCTGAGAACCGGAGTCACGAGCAAATCTTGTCGAACTACCCGCAGCTGGCCGAGGAGGACATCCAGGCGGCCTTGCGCTACGCCGTCGAAGCGGCTCCCGGCCGCGCGGACTTCGAGAAGTACTTAACGGCGGTGCCGAACGTCGCGCCGCCGGAGGACGACCGCCTTGACTAAGCCCGGACTTTCGCCCGTGGAGACACCCATGTTGCGAGCCGCATTTTCTCTTTCGATCATCGGCCTCGCCGCCTTCGGCGTGGCGATGCTGTCGAATCGCGCCGTCGCGGACGGCAAGAAAGACTCGGCCGCCGACAAGGGCACGATCGCCGGCATCCTCATCCAGCGCGAAAAGCAGACGCTCCTGGTGCGGGCCGACGGCGACGAGGAACCCGTCAAATACCTTTTGCCGGAGAAAGCCGATCCCAAAATGGCTGCGGCGCTGAAAGGACTGTTCACCGTCCAGCGCGTCCGCATCACCTATCAGACGGTCGGCGACACGCGGCAGGTCACGGGACTGGTCCGCTTTCCCGGCAAGGCCAACGGCGTCATCACCGGCAAGGTGATCGCCGTCCACGACAATTTCTGGGTCGAAGTGAAGCCGAGCAAGGGGCCGCCGGAAGGGTTCGCTGCCGGACTGCCCGATAAGAGTCGTCCAATCATAGAGACGCTCAAGACGCTACAAAAGGACGACAAGGTGACGATTCGCTATTACACCGACTTCGAGCGGCACCGCATCCTTTCGATCAAGAAGGGTGACGGCAAGTAGCGGCGCATACGCGCTCCCTCACGAAACCATCTTACCGCGGTTGTCCCATTTAACGGCCCGGCGGCGTCGCGGATTGCTCTTGCGGAGAACGAGCGACGCCGCTATAGGGACCGGCTCAATCCATAGACGAGGGTGGGAACGAAGGTCCGGGTTTCGTGGACTCGCTGGCCGCGGACGGCCGCCGGGTTGGGGGAACGTCGTGCGAACCGACTACGACACCGCCGTCCTCGGCGGCGGGTTCTTCGGCTGCATGACCGCGCTGGAGGTGCGTCGGCGCGGCGGCCGCGTCGTGCTGCTCGAACAGGGCGACGACCTGCTCGGGCGCGCGTCGTACCACAACCAGGCGCGCGTGCATCACGGCTACCACTATCCGCGCAGCCTGCGGACGGCCCTGCGTTCGCGCGTCAACTTCCCGCGCTTCGTCGAGCAGTTCGGCTTCTGCATCGAGCGCGGCTTCGACGCCTATTACGCCGTGGCCCGGCAGTTCTCGAAGGTGACGGCCCGCCAGTTCCGCAACTTCTTCGAGCACATCGGAGCGCCCATCGAGCGCGCCCCGGCCGCGGTGCGCCGCCTGTTCAACGGCGACCTGATCGAGGACGTTTTTCGCGTCACCGAGTACGCCTTCGACGCCGTGCGCCTGCGCGAAGGGCTGCGGCGGCAACTGCGCGACGCCAACGTCGAGGTGCGTCTGCGGACGGATGCTTGCCGCGTGAGGGCGTATGCCGGCGGTCGTCTGCTGCTGACGATCCAGACGCCGGAAGGGACGGCGGAACTGTTGGCCGGTGAGGTGTTCAACTGCACCTACGCTCAAACGAACCGATTGCTGGCCGGCTCCGGGTTGCCGTTGGTGCCGCTCCAGCACGAACTGACGGAGATGGCCCTGGTGCGCGTGCCGGAGCCGCTGCTTCATCTGGGCGTCACCGTCATGTGTGGACCGTTCTTTTCGGTGATGCCGTTCCCGGCGCGGGGTCTGCATTCGCTGAGTCACGTTCGCTACACGCCGCACGCCGCCTGGCGAGCGGGGGGCGTCAGCCCCCTGATGAAAAAGAATCCGGGGGCTGACGCCCCCTGCTCGCCGCGGCGTTCGCATTACACCTGGATGGTCCGCGACGCGGCGCGTTATCTGCCGCTGTTGAAGGATTGCCGCTATGAAGATTCGTTGTGGGAGATCAAAACGGTCCTGCCGGTCAGCGCCACGGACGACGGCCGGCCGATCCTGTTTCGGCGCGATCACGGCCTGACGAACCTGCATTGCGTGCTGGGGGCCAAGATCGATAACATTTTCGATCTTATGGATGAGCTGAACGGCGCGCCGCGTCAAGGAAGGCGGTCGGCATGACGAACCCGGATGCGATCGTGTCGGTGGTCGCTTACCTGTGCAACGACGCCGATTTGCTGCACGATTTCGTCGGCCGCGCGACGGCGGTCCTGGAGGCGAGCTGCGATCATTTTGAATTGATCCTGCTCGACGATCACTCGACGGACCGGACGCCGCGGTTGGTGGGGGTGCTGCTGGAGCGTTATGCCGGCGTGCGTTACATCCGGCTGGCGCGGCGCGGCGGTGAGGAAGTGGCGGCGGCGGCGGGACTCGACGCGGCCATCGGCGATTACGTCGTTTTCATGCGGGCGCGCTTCGATCCGCCGGAAGCGATCGCGGACATGCTCGAAGTGGCGGAGCGCGAGGGCGGCACCGTGCTGGGCGTAACGCGGACGCCGGCCGAGCAAGGTTGGCTGTTCCGCGCCTGCCGCCGGCTGTTCTATCGCACGGCGGGTTTGCTCCTGCGCGCGCCGGTGCCGGCCGACTCGACCGGCTTCTGCGTCCTGGCCCGCGCCGTGGTCAACACGATCGCGCGCACGCGCTCGAAAAGCCGGCACCTGCGTCTGCTGGCCTGCACGCTCGGCTATCCGGTGACGCGGTATCGCTACGACTTGGCCCGGCCCGCGCCGGTGCTGCGCCGCCGGCCGCTGCTGAACGCCTTTCAGGATGCGCTGCGCATCCTCGTGTCCAGCTCGCAGACGCCGCTGCGGTTGGTCAGCGCCCTGGGCATCCTGGCCGGCTCGCTCAATCTCTGTTACGTCCTCTACGTGCTGGCCGTGTACTTTTTCAAGAAAGAGGTCGCCCCCGGTTGGGTGACGCTGTCGCTGCAATTGGCGGCCATGTTCTTCTTCGTGTTCCTCATCCTCGTGTCACTGTCGGAATACGTCGTGCAAATTCTGGCGGAATCGCAGGACAATCCGCTCTATCACGTCGAGAGCGACCGCACCAGCGCCGTCACCGCCGGCGCCGGCCGGCGCAACGTCCTGAGCGACTCGACCGGGCCGGAGAGGAAAGATGAAGCCGCTTGACTTGTGCTTTCGCGCGCGCGGCTGGGCCGTGCCGGAGTTTGAGTTGGCCGAATGGGGCGAGCGGCGGACGCCGTTCGCCCTATGCGTGTTCGTCCTCAACGAGGGCGAGCGCATCCGCGCTCAGCTGGGACGCATGCAAGCGCTGGCGAAGCAAGTGGACCTTATCGTCGCTGACGGCGGCAGCACGGACGGCGCGGTTGTGCCCGACGTTCTGCGCCGGCACGGTGTCCGCGCGCTGTTGACCAAGCGCGGCCCCGGCAGGCTCAGCGCTCAGATGCGCATGGCCCTGGCCTACGCGCTGGAGACCGGCTACGAGGGCGTCATCGTCATGGACGGCAACAACAAGGACGATCCGTCCGCCGTGCCGGCGTTCTGCCAGCTGCTGAGGGCCGGTTACGATCACGTCCAGGGATCGCGCTACGTCCGCGGCGGGCGGGCGGTCCGCACGCCGTGGTCGCGGCACCTGGCGGTGAAATGCCTGCACGCTCCGCTCGTCAGTCTCGCCGCCGGCTTCCGCTACACCGACACGACGAACGGCTTCCGCGCCTACAGCCGGCGCTTGCTGCTCGACGAGCGGGTGGCCCCGTTCCGCGATGTGTTCGGCGGCTATGAGTTGCATTATTACCTGGCGATTCGGGCGGCGCGGTTGGGTTTCCACGTCTGCGAAACGCCGGTGACGCGCGCGTATCCGCGCGGCGGGACGCCGACGAAGATTCGCGGCTTTCGAGGCAACCTGTCGATATTGCGGACGCTGTGGAGGGCGTGCCGGCATCGCTACGATCCGCCGGAGTCCGCCTCGTTTGCGGCGTAGGAACCAGAAAATCGCGGAAAGGAGCAACCACCATGAAGGCGGCGCTGATCGGTCACACCGGGTTCGTCGGCGGCAATCTGCTGCGGGAATATCCGTTCGCGGGACGCTATCACTCCAAAAACATCGAGGCGATCGCGGGAGGCCACTTCGACCTCATCGTCTGCGCCGGCGCTCCGGCGGCCAAGTGGAAGGCCAATCAGGAGCCCGCCGCCGATCGCGCCTGCATCGGCCGGCTGATCGCCGCCCTGGAGCGCGTGCGCGCCGAACGCTTCGTCCTCATCTCCACGGTGGACGTATACGGCCGAGCCAACGGCGTGGACGAGGATTGCCAACCGACGGGCGCGACGCCTTACGGACGGCACCGGCTGGAGCTGGAGCATTTCGCGGCGTATCGCTTTCGCTGCCTGACCGTCCGTCTGCCGGCGCTGTTCGGGCCGGGGCTGAAGAAGAACGCTATTTACGATCTTTTGCATAACAATCAGATCGAGAAGATCGACAGCCGGGCGGTGTTTCAGTTCTACAACGTGCGCCGTCTGTGGCGCGACATCCGCATCGCCGCCGGCGCGGGTCTGTCGCTGATCCACCTGGCGACGGAGCCGGTTTCGATGGCCGAGGTGGCGCGGTCGGCCTTCGGGCGCGAGTGGAGCAATCATTTACCGGCGCCGCCGCCCGCCTATGATCTGCGCACCCGTCATGCCGCCCTGTACGGCGGCGCGAACCATTACATGCGCGGCAAGAACCGTGTGCTGGCGGAGTTGGCTACATTCGTGCGCGAGCAGAGGGAGTGGAAGCGATGCGCCTAGCGATCTCGAACATCGCCTGGCCGGCCGGCGCGGACGCCGCCGTCGCGCCGCTGTTGCGGAAGCACGGGGTCGAGGGCGTGGAACTGGCCCTGACGAAAATATGGCCGGAACCGCTCGACGCGCCGGCCGCCGAGGTCCGCGCCTACCGCGACGGCTGGGAGAAACAGGGCGTGCGCATCGCCGCCTTGCAGGCGCTCCTGTTCGGCAAACCGCACCTGACGCTCTTCGGCAGCGAACCGACGCGACGGCGGACGCTCGCTTATCTGTCCGGCACGATCGAGCGGGCCGGCTTGCTCGGAGCGCGCGCCCTGGTGTTCGGTTCGCCGAAGAATCGGCAGCGCCAGGGACTCAGCCTCGTTGAAGCGTCGGCGCTGGCGGTGCCATTCTTCCGCGAACTGGGCCGCGTCGCCCGACAGCACGGCGTGTATTTCTGCATCGAGCCGAATCCGCCGGCTTACGGCTGCGATTTCGTGACCACCGTCGCCGAGGGCATCGAGTTGGTCGATGCCGTGGGCGAGGAGGGTTTTGGGCTGCATCTGGACACCGGCGGCATGAGCCTTGTCGGCGATCCGCCCGTATCGAGCATCGAGGCCGCCGGCGAGCGCTGCCGGCACTTTCACGTCAGTCAACCGTTCCTTGCCGAAGTGTGCGGCGGCACCGTCGCTCACGCCGAGTTCGCCGAGGCTTTGCGCGCGCGCGGCTACCAGGATTGGGTTTCGATCGAGATGGGTGAGGCGAAGGAAGCCGGGGCGTGGGTGGGGGCGGTCGAGCGGGCGTTGGCCTTTGTGACGAAGGCATATTCTCCGCCGGCGCGAATCGGTGCGGCGTAGGGTGGGCCGACGCAGGAGGCCCACCACACGTAATGGTTTCGTGCAGGGAGGTTCCATGTCCGCGCAGCCCGCCACCGCGATTGAATCGCCGACGACGAAACCAAAGGGCGCTCGCGCCGAGCGATGGTTGTTCGCCCTCACGGCGATCGTGGGCGTGTTGCTGCTGCTGATTCCGGCCTGGCCGTTGCTGTCGGGGCGTGTGCCCATCTACCTCGACCTGGGACTGTTCCATCTGCCCGTCCGCGCCTTCTACAGCCGCTGTCTGACCGACGGCTGCTCCTTCGACTGGATGCCGCATTTCTACGGCGGAATGTTCCTCAGCGGCGAGGGCGAGCATGGACCCTATCACCCGCTGCACCTGCTGCTCTATCGCTGGCTGCCGCTCGACACCGCCTTCGCGCTGGAGGCGTTCCTGCACTGTCCATTGCTCTTGGCCGGCCTGTTCGTCTTCCTGCGTCGCTACGTCCGCGGCGCGGCGGCACTGCTCGGCGGCCTCTGCTACACCTTCTGCGCCGGCAGTGTTCTGCACAATATCTATCCGAATTATCAGGGAGTGATCGCTCACTTGCCTTGGCTGCTCTGGCTGATGGATCTCGCCTGCACGGCCCCGTCCGCGCCGCGGCGACAGCTGCTCCTGGCGGGCCTCGCGGTGCTGACGGGATCGCAACTGCTGCTCGGCGCGCCGCAAGCTCTGTCGTATTCGTTGTTCGCGGAAGCGCTCTTCGCCGTCTTTCTCGCCTGGCACCGCCGCCCGCGCTGGACGTTCTGGCCCGCGTGGATGGCCACGAACCTGCTGGGCCTGCTCATCGGTTCGGTACAACTCCTCGCTACCCGCACCCTGCTCGCCAACTCGACGCGCGACGCATTCGATCCGCTGATCGGTTCGCTGATGCCGTCGCAGCTGGCGCAGCTGCTCGCTCCCGATTTGCTCTCGCGCCATTTGCCGCAATACGCCTGTTCCGAGCCGCTGTACTTCGGCGCGGTGCCGCTCATTCTCGGCCTGTGGTGGCTAACGTCTCGGCGAGTGGGGGGCGTAAGCCCCCTGTTGTCGGAATCAACAGGGGGCTTACGCCCCCCGCTCGCCGGCAACCCCGAGGGCGAGCGCCTGGCCGTGTTCGCCTTGATTCTGGGATTGCTGGCCGGTTGGCTGGCCTTGGGTAAATATGGCTATCTGTATTATCTGCAAATGAAACTGCCGCTGGTGGGACAGTTTCGTCTGCCGGGACGCTACTTCACACTGGTGGCGTTCGCGGCGTCGATCCTGGCGGCGATGGCATTCGACCGTCTGCTTGCCGCGACGCGCGCGGGGTGGAAAGCATCGTGGCGGCAGCTAGTGCTGCCGTGGGCCGGCGTCGGCGCGGCGCTGGTGCTGGCGATCGCGTTCCGTCTCACCTATCCCAACGAGAACGGCAGCAGCATCCATCGCAACTATTTCGCGGGACCGCTGTTTCTGGGCGGAGCGGCGCTGGCGCTGACGGCGGCGGCGCGCGGGCGGACGATCGGACTGTTCGCCCTCGTCGCCCTCACCGTCACGGATCTGGAAGTGTTCAGCCTCAACGCGCCTTTCTGGCCGCGCGAGAGTTTGTGGGGAGGTTTGCCGACCCTGGCGGAGTTCAAGCGCCGGCTGGAGGAACCGCCGCTGCCGCGCGAGGGCCGATGGCTCGACGGCGCGTTCGAGATGCCGCATCCGGTGCTGTTCGATCGCGCCGTGCTGGAAGGCTATCACGGCGGGCTGGAGCCGAGGAAATTCCTCGATTATCACACACTTGCCGCTCTGCGCGTGTCGCACACCGCCTGGCATCACCTGTCGCACTGTGACAAGCCGGTGTCATTCCCCGGCCTGCGCCGCGTGACGGACCTGTGGTTTGAAGTGCCCGATTCGCTGCCGCGCGTGCGCTTGGTCGGCCGAACGCGGGTGAGCGACGATCCGGCGGCCGACATCCAGCGCATCGACATTGCGACGACGGCCCTGGTCGCGCGTCCGATAGACGTGGAGGACGGCGATTCGGGAACCGCCGCGATGACGCGCGAACGACCGGGCGAGCTGCATCTGCGCGTCGCGGTTCCCGGCCGGCGGTTGCTGGTGATCGCCGACAGCTACGATCCGAATTGGCGTCTGACGATCGACGGCGCTCCGGCAACCGTCGAGCGCGTCAACGGCGATTTTCTGGGCTGCGTCGTCGAGGGCGGCGAACACGACGTGGCCTTCGTCTTCCGGCCGGCGTGCATCGGTCGCGGACGGCTCCTGTCGCTCGCCGGGCTCGGCGTCGCCGTGCTGATCGCGGCGGTTTCCAGTCTGCAAATGCTCAGCCGATCACGACGCGCGGCCGGCGCGCCGGATCGCGCTCGGTCCGGCGGATGAGGGCGTGGACCATCCACGGAACATTGCCCTGGCCCCACAGCAAAAAGTGCAGATTCGAGGCCAACGGCGATTCGTCCGACCAGGAGAAGTGCATCTCCGGCGGCCGACCGACGTCGCGGAACTCCAGGGCGATCGCCGCCAGCGCATGCGCGATCGACGGGCACTGCGAGAGGCGGATCACCTCGACGCCGTTTTCCTTGACGATACGCAACAGCGGCTGGTGCTGGAAGTCGCTGGGGTCGCCCAACTCCGCCTCGATGAACATGATGGGCACGTCCGCCGCCAGACGATGACGGGCGCGGATGTCGGCCTCCGCCTCGGCCAGCGTGCCGTCGCCGGGTCGGTGCGGCACCAGCACCTGAAATTCCATCCGGCGAATGGCCTCCCAGCGAATCCCCGATTCCTCGTCGGCGAAGGTGAAGCCGTAATAGCGCAGCTCCGTGCTGCGCCACCAGCGCGAGACGCCCGCGGAGATCAGGAGGGCGGCGACAAAGAGCAACGCGATCACGACCCCCGCCGAGCTTTGCCAGACGAGGCCGGGATGCTGGTCGTCAAAAACGATCTGGCCGATGAAGCTCACAAGCAATTGGAAGAGTTGCCAGAGGACATTCGTACTCGGATCGGCTGTGTTGAGCTGAAGCCAGGACGGAGTAGCGAACGGGAGAGGTAGAACAATTATCAGGATGAAGAACGCACACACAAGGCGGAGAGGAACCGTAACCAGCGGGAGCCAGAACGAACGACGCCAGCGCGAGCCGAGATCGATGACGGCGGCCAGCGCGGCGCTGGCGAGCAGCACAAGGATGCAGGTGGAATAGGCTCCTTGCTGATGAGACACGCTGGCATGGAACGAGATGAGGACGACGAGGATGATCAGGTTGAACAGGTGCAGCAGAAGGCCGGTACGGCGGGCCCAGTGCATCTCCATGCCGTAGCGCGCCAGGTAGCGAGGCAGCAAATCGCGCAGACTGATGGTCACGCTGGCCCCGGCCAGGAAGAGGATGAGGATGGTACTGACATCATAGAGGGTGCCGAAGACGGGGCCGAACAGCGGATTGAGGTCCCTCGCCGTGGTCTCGACGCGTTCCGGCGCCGGATTGTCGTTGTTCGCCTCTTCGGCGAGTCCAGGCAGCATCTCGCCGAATTCGTCGTCCTCCGGCCGCTCACCCGGCGGGGCGTTTGGATCGTGTCCCGGCGCCTGGAGTCGGCCGCCGTGGGCCAGGTAGGCCAGGGCGCGATTCTTCGCCGGGCCATCGCCCTTCATGTCCTTGGTCGGCACCAGCAGCGCGACCGACAGCACGGAGCCGAACACCAACAGACTCATGAGCAAGGCGGCGGCGACGAGGAGCTTGCGGGCGTTGCGGATGCGGCCGCGCGGCCGCGCGGGGTCGTCTGCCGGCCCGCCCCGCACCAAGCCGACGCTGGCCATGCTCAACTCGAAACCGCCCAGGCCCAACGCCAACATGGGGAAGTAACGCAAGGAGCTAAGCGTCAGGGTGGCCGTAAGGCGGACGGCGTCCTCGTCGTGTATCACCTCCTGATACATTTTCCAGTTGGCCAGGTAATCGGGGTGATGGGCCAGATAAACGAGGCTGCTGACGATCACCACGCCGTTGAGCGCGACGAATAGACCGGCGATGACGCTGGCCGCGATCAGGAAGCCGCGCGTGAAGCCGCGCAACGCGAAGAAATACAGGGCGAAGGCGACGATCGTTAGAATCACCGTCAGGAGAACTTGCTCGTTCCACCAGTCGAACACTTGATCGGCGGTTGGTCCCTGGAGCGCCGACGGCACCGACTCACGCAACGATTCCTTGGCCTGGCTCATCCATCCGGCGTGCGACTCCCAAAATGAGTTATGAAGGAGGTGCGTGGAGGCGTCGGCCGCGGACAGCGTGCGGGTAACGACGAAATCGGCGGCGATGAAGCCGAGCAGCAACAGGATAAGGAATTTGCCGCGCCAGCCGTGGATATGGCGTTCCAGCAGCCCCGTCACCCCGAGTCCGTGCGGCGAGCGTCCGGCGATGTAGAGGTAGATCGGCAAGGCCACGAACAGCGTGAGGACGACCACCAGCAGGGCGACCAGCGGCGCAAAGTCGAAACCGGCCTCGTCCACGGCCATCGACGGCAGATAGGCCAGCGTGCTGAAATAATCGAGTCCGACCAGGCCCAGTACCAGCCACCAGGCAAACCTCGGCACAGCGCCGACCGACGAGGCGTCCGGCGGACTTGCCGGCCCGGCCGTCGCGACCGTCTCCGCTGCGCCTTTCGGAGGCCCGGACTGCGTCGATTGCCCGTCGATCACCGGCTTTTCCATCGCGACCCTTTCGTAGTGAGGAGCCATCGCCCGCCGTCTCGGCGGACGACGCCATTGTGAGTATGTAACCCCGCCGCGGTGCGACCGCCTCATTCCGTCGTGAGAATACCAGCCGGCTGGCCGGTTGCGAACGAAAAAATCCTCTCGTTCCCACGCGGAGCATGAGAACGGGGGAGGGCGCGGGATGGTGTTCGTGAAATCGTTCAACCGAATTGCTCCCGCAGTTCGGCCACGCGCGAGTGGTGCAGCCAGTCCAGTACGGTCCCGCTCGCGGCTCGCATACCAAGATGCTCGACCAGCGGCGCCTGGCGGCCGCCCGCCAGGCCATCGGCGAGAACCGCCGCCCCCTGCGCCGCATGTTTCACCCATGCGCCGGGGAGCGACTCCAACACGACGACGCGCGCCAACCGGCTGAGATCCCGCACCGTCTGCTCCGCCAGTTCCGGTTCGCTCTCCAGCAACCGCCCCGACAGCACCACTTCCTCGAAGCGCGTCACGGCCTGCAATCCGGCCACGGCCTTGACGAGCGATTCGCGGAACCTAAGCCGTCCGGCCGCGGCGTCCGGTATCGAGGCGACGCCGCCCGCGAACAGGTCGCGTTTTTCCAGAGGAGAAAGAAGATACGCCAACTCTCCATCCCATGCCCCGCCGCCGCGCCAGCCCAGCGGACCGCTCGTCCCACCCAGACCATCCACGATGCGACCGCCACTCAGCACCAGGCAGGCCGTGAACGCCGAACCAAGTTCCACAACGCAGCCGTGATACGCCGGCAATTCCACGCCCAGCTTCCGCGTCCGCTGGAGCAGCGCCAGGGCGGCGACGCACAGCTTATCGGCCGTACCCAGGTCGATGCGATTGATCTTGCGATGCGCCGGCACCGTCGGCAGATGGATGAGGCCCGGCAAGAAAATCAGCGGCAGATTCGCGGAACACAACGCGCGCAAGAGCGACGAGAACCCGAGAACGCCTTGACGGCGGGCGTCGTCGGCGCCGCGTTCATCGGGGCGCACGAGCGTCATCATGGCGAGATCGCGTGGCGTGCAGTCGGCGGCGCGGACCAGCGGCAGACCGTAGCCGGAAGGTCCGGCGATGAGGTGGAAGTGGCCGCGTTCTCGCAACCAGCGGACGGGCAGCAAGGCGTCGGATTGGAGTTGCTCCGGCGTGAACCGGCATTGTTCGCCGACAACGCCCTCTTCGAGAATGACGACATCGAGGCTGCTGGTGCCGGGGTCGGTGCCGGCCACGCGGATCGGCTGCGCCATCAAAGGCCCTCGCCCAGGGCGTACACCTGCTCGGCGTCCAGCACCTGATCGTTGCGCTCGAACAGCCGGGCGATGGCGGCCTTGTGGATCTTCATTTTGAGATCGCCGACGCCGACGGCCCCGTAGGAGATAACGCCGTTGTGTTCGACGCCCTTGTCGCCGATGGCGACGCCCTCGATGCCGGTCGGCGGCACGGCGTTAAGGTCGATCATCACGCGCAGGGTCGGACACCTCAGACGTGCGTTTTTGGGCAACAGCACGGCCCCGGCCGCGCCGGCGGCGACGACCAGCGTGCGCTCGGCCAGCGCCGCCGACAGATCGCCCGCCGGATCGGTGGCGACCGGCTCCAGTTTCGCCTCCGGCACCTTCGCCCGGATGGACTCGGCCGCCGCCGCCGCCTTCGCCGCCTGCCGCGAGCCGAGGCGCACTTCCGTTCCTTGCCGCGCCAGCAGCAGAGCGACGCGCTGCCCGACCGGGCCGGTGCCGCCCAGCACGAGCGCCTTGGTCGTTTTCAGATCGAGGTGTCGCGCCGCCGCCCGCACCGCCGCCGCCGCTGTGGTGTTGGCGCCGTTGGCGTCCAGCAGCACCGATACGCGCAGCCCGAACTGCGGCAGCATGTGCTTGCACGCCTCGGCGAGCAGCTTCTCGCCCATCGCCACGTCGCTGCCGCCGACGAACACCGCGGTGTGGTGCAGATCCTTCGGGCCGCGCGTGAAGATGGCCCCGTGGATCTTTTCGCGCACCATCTCCGGCCGCACGCCACCGTAACTGAGCACCGCGTCGGCGCCGGCGTCGTAGGCCACCACCTGATCGAACACGCTCGGCTGCGGATCGCTGTCGAGCTGGATGAGGAGCTTGCGTTTTTCCACGGTTGTCCCGGCGTTTCTCGAATCAGCCCGAAGCGCCAGCGAGGGCTGGCGTCCCGCCCTCGCTGGCGCTTCGGGCTGGTTAGGATTAATACTTCGCCATCGCCGCCTCGCGCCGCGCTTCGTCCTTGAGTCCCAGACGGTCCAGCACGTCCTTGACGCCGTCGAGCATCATTCGCAGCTCGCTGTTGATGGCGAGGAACTGCCAGCCTTCCTCGATGCGCGCTCGCGCCTCCTCGGCGCTGAAGCAATGCACGCCGGCGGCGACGCCGTGCTTCTTGCAGGTGGCCAGGATGTGCTTCATCGCCTGGGTCGTCGCCTCGCCGCTGGGCGGTTTGCCGTCCTTGCCGCGCATGCTGGCCGCCAGGTCGTTGGGTCCGACGAAAATGGCGTCGATGCCCGGCACGGAAAAAATGCTGTCGGCGTTCTCGACCGCCTGGATGTGCTCGCATTGCAGGACGATCAGCACTTCCTCGTTGGCGCGGGCGAAGTACTCGACGCCCGTGCCGCCGAAGTTGAGGGCGTGAACGCTGCCGCCGACGCTGCGCGTGCCGACCGGCGGATACTGAGCGGCGCTGACGGCGTCCAGCGCCTCTTGCCGGCTGTTGACCATCGGGACAACCAGGCCGTGCGCTCCGTTGTCCAGGGCGCGTTTGATGTGATCGTGACGATTGGCCGGCACGCGCGCCAGGGCGATACAGCCGGCGTCGGCGATGGAGGCGAACATGTGCGTCGCCGTCTCCCAATCGACCAGCGTATGCTCGATGTCCACGGTCAGCCAATCGAAGCCGGCGCGGGCCAGGAAGCGCGAGGCGGTGATGCTGCCCAGCGACAGCCAGGTGCCGACGGAAGGCCGGCCGGACTTCAATGCTTGTTTGACGGGATTGGCACGCATGATGTTTTCCTTGTGTCGTCGTTGACGGCGAGTGTGGTGGGGTCAATCTTCCTCGAAGCGGCGAGGCGGTCGATAGGTCCATTTGTGGCGCGGCGCCGGCTTGCCGCCGGTGTGCCGTTCATCGTCCTCGACCTGTTCCACCTCCTCGTCATCGTGGTAGTGAGGGTCTTCGTACTCTTTGTCGAGGTGCTGTTTGGGTGTCTTCGGCGTCTGTGGAGAGTCGCTCATGACCTGTCCCTCGCGCGGCAGCGTCGATTTTTGTCCCTCAACCGATGGAATGAACAACCTGCCGAAATTATACGATTTCGCCCGGAACCGCGCAGGGGGCTATCCGTCCCCAACCGACCGCGACCGGGGAAATCGCGAGTAGCCTCTTGACAGCCGATCGGCTGCTGCTCCTACTAAAGAGCGAATCGACAACCGCCACCGCTCGCCCGCGCCGAGGAGCAACCATGAAACGCAAGCCATCCGACGCGCCGGCCCGCCGCGCCTTTCTGAAGCAGGCCGCCGTCGCGGCCGCCGGCATGACCGCCCTCACGCCCGCCGCCGACGCCGTTTCCGCCGATCTGCTGCCGACCATCAAACTGGGACCGCACAGCGTCACGCGGCTCATCATCGGCGGCAATCCGATCTACGGCTATTCGCACTTCAACAAGCTGCTCAGTCAACACATGACCAACTGGCACACGCCGGAGCGCGTGGTCGAGCTGCTGAAACAGTGCGAGAAGGCCGGCATCAACACCTGGCAGAACAGCTACGCCGAGCGCACTCTGCAAGACCTTGATCGCTATCGCGAGGCCGGCGGCAAGATGCACTGGCTCTGCCTGGGCAAGCCGGATTGGGACCAGCATCCCGAACGCATCGACGACGCCGCTCGCCGCAAACCCATCGGCATCGCGCCGCACGGCGCGCTCGGCGAACGGCTGCACCGCCAGAACAAACTGACCGTTCTCACCGATTTGCTCAAGCGCATCCGCGACAAGGGCGTCCTGGTCGGCCTGTCGGCGCACAATCCGGCGCTCATCGAACTGGCCGAGGAGAAGAACTGGGGCGTCGATTATTACATGTGCTGCCTGTATTACCTGACGCGGCCGCGCCAGGAATTGCAGAAGTTGCTCGGCAAGGATCTGCCGCTGGGCGAAATCTATTTGCCCACCGATCCGCCGCGCATGTTCAAGGTGGTGCAGGCGACGCGCAAACCGTGCCTGGTGCTGAAGGTGCTGGCCGCCGGCCGGCGCGTCGGCAGTCCGGCTGAGGTGCGCGCCTGCTTCGCGACCGCGCTGGCCAACATGAAGCCGGCCGACGCGATGATTGTCGGCATGTATCAGCAGTTCGGCGATCAGGTGGGAGCGAACGCCGCCGCCGTGCGCGAGCTGTGCGCCAAATCGACTTCAAACAAATAAGAAGGCGTCCGTCGCGGTGCGACTCGCACCGCGACGGACGCCCCATTCGATTTTCCGTTTCGTCTACTGCGCGGGCAGGACGTTGACGCGCCGGCCCTGGCGGTCGAACTGCACGACGCCGTCGGAGAGGGCGAAGAGTGTGTCGTCCTTGCCGCGGCCGACGTTGCGGCCGGGGTGATAGCGCGTGCCGCGCTGGCGGACCAGGATGCTGCCGGCCGTCACCGAACCGCCGCCGTAAACCTTGATGCCCAGCCGCTGACTGTGCGAATCGCGCCCGTTGCGGACCGAGCCTTGACCTTTTTTGTGTGCCATGTTGTCTCCCTCAGTGCAGCCGCTTAACTACTTTTTCTCCTCGGCCGGCGGCGCCGGCAGGCCCGGCACGGTCAACGAGGAACCTCGGTAGATCCACTGCGCCGGCGGCACGAACTGGATCTCCTCGGACTTTTGCAAAAAGCGATCGCCCAGGCGCTTGAAGTTCAGTTGCAGCGTCTTGCGCCGCACGATCGACTTGACGCCGGGCTTCTCCGGGTCGTCCGTCACCGCCCAGCCGTTGGACAGACCCGATACGAAGATACTGTAGTAATTCGAGTCCGGATCGACATCATCCCAGATGGCCACCCCGGTCACGGCCCGCGCCTCCGCCTCCTTGCGCGACACCGGAATCGGATCGGCCGCGATGGTCACGGAGTTCTTGATTTTGAGGTAATCCGTCGGGTCTTCCACTTGCCGAATAGCGTCCTGCACCTTGGGCAGCACTTGATCGTGGTGGACGGTGTGGCGGTCGTGCGTCACCAGCTCGAAGTCGGGGATGAGGGTGCGCGGCTGCGCGGTGTTGTTGACGACCTGATACCACAGATACCAGCACACCTTCTGACCGCGTCCGGGCACATCGACCTTGATGAGCCGGGGGTCTTTGAACTTGAAGTCCAGCACCCAGACCTTGCTGGTCGGCGATTTGATGTCATCGGCGTCCTGCACGTTGGCTTCGGGTTTGACGGTGCGCTCGTTGGGATTGACCGCCAACGCCAGCGGCACCAGTCCCAAAATCAGTAGCGCCGCGAGCAACCTCGGACGCCAACGTCTGCCGAGTTCGCCGAACATCGCTCTTCTCCTTCCGCCGGAATCGGCCGCGAGATGCGCGTACTTTCCGCGCCAACATCTTCTCTGGATGATTCGTTATAACAGGGACCGCGACCGGCGGTCAAGACGAAGGCACGGCGAGGCGAGCGGCCGGCATCAGCCGGCTGACGCCGGCCGCTCGCCAGCTCGAATGGGATTTCCGGGAATAATGCGGCGAGGACGGAATCTAGCTAATAGGCCGCTCGTCCCGGCCGAAGCCTTTTCCGCCGGGATGTCCTTCATCATTCACGTCCGTTGAGGGAAAGGAGCCAGTCCATGAAGACCGCCACGCAACTCCGCCGGAATGGAAGGTTCGCCCAGCGCGGGATGAGCCGCTATCGCTTCACCAGCCTGGGGTTGGCTCTGACGATTCTTTTTCTTGCTAACCTCGCCGGTTGCTCCAGCAAGAGTGCTCCCGAATCGGACTCCGCCTCTCGGTCTGTGGTCACAAAATCGCCCGCCTCCGGCCCTGTCGCCGCGAACCAAAATGACGTTCTGGGGGCCGACTGGGGTGACGGACCCTTGAATGCCCAGGCTTTCACGCCTCGACGGGCCGATGACGCGAAGAAGCCGGCGGACAAGAAGCCGGAGGCCAAGGCGCCGGCCTCCGATGCGATTCGCGACATCAACGCCCGGACGCGATCCGAGACCGGCAAAAAGAGGAAAGATTCAGAGGGTGAGGGCGTTCCCGCTGCCGGGGGCGGGGCGGGAGACAAGAAACCCGATAAACCACCGGACAAGACGCCGCGCGTGTGGCACCGCGACCGTAGCCGGCCGACGTTCGCGCGCGTCTACGTGGGCGGCGGCAATTCGCTGGAGTTGGTGAGCCTGCAAGTCAGCGTCACCGTGGAAGGGCCGCGCGCCCGCACCGTGGTCGATCACGTCTTTCGCAATCCGCACGAACGCCAGTTGGAAGGCACCTTCGAGTATCCGCTGCCGGCGGGGGCGAGTCCCAGCTACTTCGCCATGTTCCTCGGACAGACCCGCGACACGGCCCCGGCGCGATTCAATCGCCGCGGTGATACTCCGCCTCTTCCCGCCGAGGCGCTGGCGCGCTTGACGCCGGAGCAACTGGTCAAGCATGTGGATACGACGGACTGGGGCCGCTTGCAGGAGGGACGCATCGTCTCCAAGGAGAAGGCGCTGGAAACCTACGAGGAAATCGTGCGCGGCCGCATCGATCCGGCCCTTCTCGAATACGCCGGCGGCAACACGTTCAGCGGCCGCGTCTTCCCCATCCCGCCGAAGGGATACAACCGCGTCATCCTCGCTTATGAGGAGACGCTGCCGGTGGCGCGGGAACACATGCTCTACCGCTTCCCGCTGCCGGACTGCAAGCTGCATGAACTGCAATTCACCCTGCAAGCCAACGCGACGGAGTGCCTGAAACCGACGCTATCGCCCAAGGACGCCGCCAAGGAGGAAAGCAGCGGCCGCGTCACCTTCGCGCGGACGTGGAAGGACGCCAAGCCGGAGGGCGAGATCTTGTTCTCCTGCACGCCGGCCGATCCGCAGGTGCAAGCGGTCAGCGGCCGCCAGGGCGACAACGGACCCCGCTATCTCTACGCGCGTCTGCGGCCGCAACTGAAGAGCGTGGCCAAGGACCACGGTTTCGCGTCGCAGGCGGTGTTCCTCTTGGATACATCCCTGAGCGAGCATCCCGACCGCTTCGCCGTCAGCATGAAATTGCTCAAGGCGATCCTGGAGGGTGACGCCGACATCAAGCAGTTCAACGTCCTGACTTTCAACGTCGGCGCCGCCTGGCTCGATCCCAAAAGCTTCTTCGACAACACCCCCGCCGGACGCGAAAAGGCGCTGAAAAAACTCGACGGCCTGGTGCTCGAAGGAGCCACCGACATCTCTTGCGCTCTCGAGAAGCTTACCTCGCTCGGCGCCGACCTGCCGGCGGGAACGAACCTCAATGTATTCCTGTTGTCGGACGGTCACATCACCTGGGGCGAGCCGGACGTGGCGGCGCTGGTGGCCCGCTTCGAGCAGCGCAGCCGCCAGGCCATGCGTTTCCACTGCTACCGCACCGGCCTGGGCGAGGAGAACAATGAGTTGTTCGAGGCGCTGACGCGCCAGGGCGGCGGCGTCTTTCAGTGCTTCGGCGAGGACGACGTGAAAGCCGCGGCGCAGGCCCATCGCAGCCAGTGCCTGAAAGTCAAGCGCGTCCGCTTCGTCGGCGGACCGGAAGCTGGCGACATTCTCGTCTCGGGTCGCCGCGCCGCCGTCTATCCGGGCGGCGAATTGGTGATCGCGGCGCGGTTCAACGACGCTGGCCGCACGTCGGTCGTCGTGGAAGGCGAGTTCGACGGCAAGGCGATGGTGCAGGAGTTTCCGCTGGAAGTGCGCAGCGCCAGCGAGTTGGCGCCGCGAGCGTGGGCGGAGGTGGCGGTGGCGTCGCTGCTGGCCCTGCACGACAGCAACTTCGACAGCTTGGTGACAGCCTATTGTCAGCAGTTCGGCATCGTCAGCCGCGTGGCGTCGTTCCTCGTTTTGGAAAACGAGGCCGATTACAAGCGTCTCAATTTGGAGGAGGAGCGCGGCAAGACCATCAATGGCGACATGGGCGTGTTCATCGCCGAGACGTGGGCGCGGCTGGGCAAGGCTGCGCCGGCGGGCAAGGAGTTCGAGCGCTTTCTGACGCAGGTGGACAAGCGAGCGAACCTGCTCGGCGGCGCCAACGGCGCTCACGTCAAACAGATGCTCGCCCTCCTGAAAGAAGAGGATTTTGAACTTCCCGCCGCATCGATCCACGGCGGTTTGCTGTACGCCAAGGATGCGGCCGAGTATCTCGGCGAGCGCGAACGTGATCGCCGGAATGTCGGCGTGTATCTGAAGGAAGCGCGGCGGCGAGCGGAGTCTGACGACGTGGACGGCGCGGTGTGTGTCTTGTCCAGCGTCATCGAGGAGCATCCCAGCCGCGGCGACGCTCTGCGTCTGGTCGGCTACCGATTGCTGGATCTGAAGCAACCGGCGCAGGCGGCGCGATTGTTCGGTCAGGTGCAGAAGCAACGGCCTTTCGAGCCGCACAGCTACCGCGATTTCGCCCACGCCCTCGAACAGAGCGGACGCTATGGCTGGGCGGCCGTCAACTACGAGGCGGTGCTGGCCGGCGCCTGGCACAATCGCTTTCGGCAGGAACTAAAGACGGTGGCGATGGAGGAATACGCTCACATGATGCAGGAAGCCATCCGCAAGAAAGCGGTCAGTCTCAGCCTGGCCAATCACTTCGGCGAGCGTTTAGAGCAAATGGCGCGGCCGCAACCCAAGAGCGATCTCCGCGTGACTATCTCCTGGAACACCGACGCCACGGACGTGGATTTGTGGATGATCGAGCCGGACGGCACCAAGTGCTTCTACTCGCACAACCGCACCCGTTCGGGCGGCGAGTTGTCGCAGGACCAGACGCAGGGTTACGGCCCGGAGCGTTATCAGGTCGCGAAGGCGCAACCAGGCGTGTACACGGCGATCGTGCATTACTTCCGTCCCAATCCGAACCTGCTGGGCGGCGAGACGCATGTCAACGTGACGGTGACGCGCTTCGCCGGTACACCGCAAGAGCAGACCGAGCGACATACCGTCATCCTCAAGCGCCACAACGAGCAGGTCGAGGTCTGCAAGATCAAGTTCTGAACGGCGACAACCGGCGCGATTCGTGCTACCATTTCAGCCGCGATCTCGACGGATCGCGGCTGTTTTCGTGCGCGGGCGGCGCTCAATTTGTAAGTTGGCTGCGAGGCCGAGCATGGCCGAAGCCCAATCCAGCAAGCCGGATGTCACCATCGTCGGCGCGGGCCTCGCCGGCGCGCTCTTGGCCTGCTACCTTGCTCGCGCCGGCCGTCGCGTCGATCTGTACGAGAAGCGTCCCGATCCGCGCCGCTACGAACAGGAGCATGGCCGCTCGATCAACCTGGCCCTGTCGCTGCGCGGCATCCACGCCCTGCGCGAGGTTGGATTGGCCGAGGAGGTGCTGAAAGCCAGCATCCTCATGCGCGGCCGCATGATCCATTCGCCGGCCGGCGAGCTGACGTTTCAGCCCTACGGCAAGGACGATTCGCAAGCGCTGCACTCGGTTTCGCGGGCGGGATTGAATTTGCTGCTCGTCGAGGCCGCCGCGCGCAATCCGTCGATCCAGCTGTTCTTCGAGCATCGCTGCACAGGACTCGATTTGTCCGACGGCACGCTGGAGCTTTTCGACAACGCCACGCAAAGGGCGGTCCACGTTCCCGCCGATTTCATCGTCGGCGCCGACGGCGCGTATTCCGCCGTGCGCGGCCAGTTGCAGAAGCAAGAACGCTTCAATTACCGGCAGGATTATCTCAGCCACGGTTACAAGGAGCTGACGATCCCGGCGGGTCCGAACGGGACGTTTCGTCTGGAAAAGCACGCCCTGCACATCTGGCCGCGCGGCAGCTTCATGATGATCGCGCTGCCCAACCAGGACGGTTCGTTCACCTGCACGCTGTTCTGGCCGTTCGAGGGGCCCAACAGCTTCGCGGCGCTGCGGACGGAAGACGCCATCCTGACGTTCTTCCGGCAGCAATTCCCCGACGCCGTGCCGCTCATTCCGACGCTGGCGGAGAACTTTCTGCGCAACCCGACCAGTCCCCTGGTGACAATACGTTGTCAGCCCTGGCACTGGGACGGCCGCGTCGTGCTGCTTGGCGACGCCTGTCATGCCGTGGTGCCGTTCCTCGGCCAGGGCATGAACGCCGCCTTCGAGGACTGCACCGTCTTCAACGAGTGCCTCGCCCGCCACGCGGATCGCGTCGCCGTCTTCACCGCCTACGAGGCGATGCGTAAGCAACACGCCGATACGCTGGCCGATCTTTGCATCGACAATTTTCTGGAGATGCGCGACCGCGTCGGCTCGCGCCTGTTCGTCGTGCGCAAGAAACTCGGCCTTCTGCTGCACCGCCTGTTCCCGAAGTGGTACATTCCGCTGTACGTGATGATCGAGTTCACGCGCATTCCCTACGCCGATGCCCTGCGCCGCGCCCGCCGGCAGGACTGGGTGGTGCGCGGCATCATCGCTTTTCTGCTGCTCGCGCTAATTTTCTTGGGCATCCTGCTGCTGCGCTGAAAGGGCCTCGCATGGACCTGACGTATTCCTCGTATCTGAAATTGGACCAACTGCTGGGACTGCAAGAACCGCGCTCGCATCCCGCCGAGCATGACGAGATGTTGTTCATCATCAGCCACCAGGCTTATGAGTTGTGGTTCAAATTGCAATTGCACGAGTTGGAGAAAATCAAGCGCGATTTTCTCGATAATCATCTGTATGGAGCCATCGCCACGTTCAAGCGCGTCCGCACTATCATGAAAGTGATGGTAGAGCAAATTGACATTCTCGAAACATTAACGCCGATGTCGTTCAACAGTTTCCGCGCTCGATTGGATACGGCGTCCGGTTTCCAATCGAGCCAGTTTCGCGAGTTCGAGTTCGTGCTTGGCTACAAACGCAAGGACATGCTGAAGTATCAGCAGCAGGGAACGCCGGCCTACGATCGGCTCGTGCGCAAGCTGAACGAGCCGTCCGTCGTCGATTGTTTTTACTCGTTTCTCCAGCAGCAAGGCGTTGTCATTCCCACCGAGCTGAGCACGCGCGACATCACGTTACCGTCGGTCCCCAATGAAATCGTCGAGGAGGGCATTTTGCAGCTCTACAAAAGTCAGCCGAACATGGAAATCCTCTTCGAGTTGATGACCGATTTCGATGAAGGATTTCAGGAGTGGCGCTATCGGCACATCAAATTGGTGGAGCGGAGCATCGGCAGTAAGCAGGGCACGGGCGGCTCGCTCGGCGTTGAGTTCCTCAAGAAATCGCTGTTTCATCCCGTGTTTCATGACCTGTGGGCCATCCGGCACAAACTATGATTGAATTTGATTAGCGTGTTAGACCTCAAGCCGTTCTTTGACGAACGCAAGTCACTGCCGCTCGTTGAGTAGCTTGTCGATCTTGTTGATTAGGATTTTCTTCAAATCGAGTGCGTAGCCGATGTGGAAGTCGCATACCGCCCCCTTATCGTTCAGGATCAGGATTGTTGGGAAGGCAGCCACGCCGTAGTCCTTGCGTGTTGAGCCAGCCTTCAGGGTCGCGTACTGGAGGCCCGTTTTCCTGATGACGAATCTAGCATCTGCTTCATCATTATCGATGTTCATCCCCAAGATGGTGACTGGTTTACCTTTGTAGTGTTCCGTCAGTTCGTTGAGCTGCGGCATGGAACGGACACACCAGAAGCATCCGCGATACCAGTATTCGAGCACGAGGATCTTGCCCTTGAAGTCGGCCAGCGTCACGTTTTTGCCGTCAAGATCGGTCGTCTTCCAATCGACGGTCTTGCCCAGGAATGTCCTATTTGAACTACCGTGCTCGCGAGCTTTGATCTCTCTCTCCAAGTCCTTCAGGCTGGCCTCAAGGTGCTTCTGAAACAGCTCCGACTTGGCCTGGACCTGGACCGCTTTCAGCTCGTCCGCCGCCCGCTTCATGCTGTCAGACTTATCATCTTGATACGCCTTTCTCACCACTCGTAGGGCCGCGAAATACCGCTTCGCTTCTGCTGAAGCCTGGGAGGCCCAAGCAGCCCCGTGATCTTTGACAGACTTCAGGCGGAGCATTCCTTCGAGTCTGGTTTTCAAGAGGCTCTTCTGCTCCGACTTCATGGTTGCCTGTACCGGCAAGCCGCGGGTAGTATCGAACGTGTAGGTAGTCTTTGAGTCGATCTCGTATATCTCAGAACACAAGCCTTGGGACACAGCTTCTATTTTCCAATGGCTGTCCTTCTTGACGACCCGGTAGCGGAACCCATTCGCATCGCTCTTCTCCTCGTACCCCTTCTGAACTTGAGCCCGATCCTTCGGCAGCAGCGGCAGGAATGTTCGCAGACCGTCGAGTAAGAACGTATCTGGGTCGAGCGATGAGTCCAAGAGCAATCGCCCATCAAAGCTCAATTCAACGGGATGCACCTTTGAGTGCTCCAGAGTGCGCCCCTTCAAGGACGGGTCGGTGTAGCGGGCTGAGTAATCGCGACGAACAACTAGATTCCACCCGTTGTCCCCAGCCTTCCCGATCACCCAAACAGTCCAGGTCACAGTCTCGTGTTTGGACATCGCTTGACGGCGTTCAAGCCGATTGTCAGCTATGAAGGTTAACTCCTGGCCGACCTTCAATTGATAGCGTGGGAGTTCGCTAGCTCGGACCGGAAGAGACAGGGCCGCGGTAGTTGCGAGCATCAAGGTCGCACGGGGTATACTCTTGGCGCTGGTCGGACAGAACATCGGAGGCGCCCATTGGAGGCGAAGAAACAACCGAGTCGGGGCCGTGCCCAGGGACTCACAATTCGCCCATAGTACCAGCGCGTTGATGAAAGTACCAGGGTTTTCGGTCGATCTGTTCGGGAGCAGGGTGCTGGCGATGCGCCTTTGTGCCGTAGTCCTTGCCGGGCTTGCGCCCCAGCTTCTTGGGGTTGGGCTTGGGTGGTCCTTTGGCGAAGGGGGCGCCCGACACTTGCTGGCTCGGAGAGCCTCGTCGAGTTAACGACGGAGGCGGTGGTTCTCGGCTTGCGGGTCGTGGACCCGTCGCTGTAGGGATTGGTAGTTGGCACAACGAACCGATTCCATACACGAATTATACGTAGCAGCGGGATATGCAGCTGCGCCGACGGCACGCCAGAAATGGTTCACCTTGAGCTTGGGGCGCTAATGAAAAAACCTATGATTTTCGACATAACACCTACCATCTCGACTCGTCTCTGCGTCTGGCCCGGCGACACGCCGCCGTCGCGCCAACTTCTGTGCGACATGCGCCGCGGCGATAACATCACTCTGTCCACCCTGCATGCCACCGTTCACCTCGGCGCTCATGCCGACGCGCCGAGCCACTACGGGTTGGATGCGCCGACCATCGACGAGCGGAGCCTGGATTACTACCTCGGTCCCTGCCAGCTCGTGCGTGTGAACGTGCCGCGCCGCTCGCACATCACCGCGGCGATGTTGCCCACTCCCATCCAGGCGCCGCGCGTGCTGTTCGCCACCGATACCTACCCCGACGCTCAGCATTTCAACGAGGATTTCGCCGCCCTCGCTCCCGAACTGGTCGAGCATCTGCATCGTCAGGGTGCCAAGCTCATCGGCATCGACACGCCGAGCGTCGATTTGTTTGACTCGAAAGATTTGCCGAGCCACCAGCACTTTCTGCGCTTCGATATGGCGATCCTGGAAGGACTGATGCTGGCAGGCGTGCCGGAAGGCCTGTACGAATTGATCGCCCTGCCGTTGAAATTGATGGGCTTCGACGCCAGCCCCGTCCGCGCCATCCTGCGTACACAAGACAAAAACTAACCACAGAGACACAGAGACACCGAGAAGAAACATTTGTTGTTGTCTTCTCTGTGTCTCTGTCTGTACTTTCCGCGATTTTCTAACAGTACGTCCTGACCGAGTGTAAGCAGGGAACGAAGCATGAGCAGGGCAAGAGGGTGGACACAAGCCGACTCCCCGAACACGATGAGGGTACTTCACAAGCCTTCGTCGTGCCAAG
>DATBGU010000164.1:0-73724 GCA_036557825.1 Gemmataceae bacterium | reverse complement strand
GGCTGCCGCCACGGTACACAGCAAGGTCCGGCGCATGCGAGGCTCCTTTGTGTGAGGATGGGCGCGCGATCGCCCTTCGGGAATCGTCCCAGGCTATCTGTTATCTATTCCGAAGTCGACGCGGACGTTGAATTGTTTCTTGAGAACCAGCCCGCCGCGCCGGCAAGGGACTCCTTGCTTGCGATGCGGGCTGGCGAAACCGCACTTACTTCTTGGCTCTTTCGCCGCGCTCGTTGTCGCGACCGTTGTGTTCGGCGATGACGGCCAGCTCGGTCAGCTTGGCGGCGGTCACGCCGATGCGCTCGAAGCACTCGGCGACGATGCTGTTGGCGGCGGTCAGCAGACTGATGAGCAGGTCCATCGGCGTGATCTTGCCGCGATGGTGATCGACGGCCCGATGGAAGGCGTCGCGCAGCAGGCGGATGACGTTGTCTGACAAAAATTCGCGGTTGAGCACCAGGATGGCTTCTTCCTCGCCCTGTTCCTGGTGAAATAACTCCTGAAACTGATCGAGCAGTTTGGACAGGTCGGCTTGCAGTCGATCGCCCCAGTTGCGGACGCTGGCGTCGGGCACGGCCAGCAGGCCCATGAAGACATGCGGACTGCGGACGCTGTCCCAGCGCGTGTCGCGCGCCAGTCGCAGCGATTCGCGCAGGGCGCGCAGGGCGTCGTCGCTGAAGCAGTCCAGCCGAAGACGACCGCCCGGAAGAAAAATATCGTCCACGGATCCATCAGGCGTCGCCATGATACAAGGCCCTTCCGGGGGAGATGGGAGCCTATTGGCTGATTATGGCGCAGCCGCCCGCCCAACGCAAGAACCCATTCGCGCAACCTGACCGCATGGCGGCCGGTCCGCCCCGACAATCGTCACTTGAGTTTGAGCTGCTGATGGCACGTGCGGCAGCGCTTCTGGTGCAGTCGGACTTGTTTTTGGCACTTGGGGCAGCGCTTGAAGCGCGACTTGCGGCGTGCCTTGGTGCGGGGTCGGGCTTGCATATCTCATCTCCGAGCGAGGTTGATGGACAAAAGTTGAGGCGCGAAAACCGTGTGCGCACTCCTTCATGCTCCCTACTTGTATAGAGGCGCGGCGGGACGGAGGCAATGCGGCTTCTCGTCCCGAAGGGAGCGACGCTTCTTTCTCCCCTCTCCCCCGCTTCGGGGGAGAGGGGTTGGGGGTGAGGGGGAGAAGAGGTCCGCTGGAAAAGTGTTCGCTTTGCGCTTGATCTTCGCGCGCCGAAACCGCACCATTGCACGGAAGGAAATCTTCGTTCGATCCCACCCGCCAGGAACACACCATGAACCTTCGCCGCCTCCTCCTGTTGTTCGCCGTCAGTCCGACTTTGCTCGCGATGGCCGCCGACGAGGCTCCCAAGCCCGCCGAACCCGGTACGCTCGTCGTCGTCGATGCGTCCGGTAAGGAGCAAAAACTCAAAGCCTGGAAATTCATCGAGGGTGTTCGCCGTCTGGGATGGCTCGCCAAGCCCGCCGCCCCCGATAAGGAAAAGAAAGACGCTCCCAAGGACAAACGCGAAGCGCCGGCCGACAAAGGCCCCGAAGCCCTGGTCTTGCGCACGGAAACCACCATCAAGTACGCCGAGGGCGTTTTGACGCTCATCCCGCTCAGCCAACTCCATTCGCTCGATTTCGACAACGAGATGGATACCGCCACGGCCCGCGCCGCGGCCGGGGCGGACAACATCGAGACGCTAACCGGCACCACGAAATATAAACGCATCAACAAATTGACGATCGAAGCGGAAGTGGACAAGGGCGATCTGGGCGTCGCCGAGATCAAGTACCTGGGCGGCTACCCGCGCGGCATCTGCGGCGTACGCTTCCCCGCGCCGAAATCCGTTCCACCGGCGCCGGAGGGCCGTCGCGTTCTCGTCGTTTCCGACGACGGCGAGAAAAAAACGACGCACAAGGTCGTCGATCTGATGCCGCTGTATCGGCTGCCCGACGGCGGCGAAAAGCTGCTGCCGACGCTCATGTTCAAGAAGACGCTCAAGGTGGACGTGGGCAAGATCAAGAAGGTCGCCGCCATGAGCGAGAACGTCTGGCAAGTCACCCTCAAGGACGGCGGCGACGAGACGCTGACCCTGTTGGAGACAATCCCCCACGAGGGCAAGCAGGCGCGTTTGCTGGGACTGGTCGGCCGGGTGCCGGTCGGCTACAAACTGTTCCCGGCCGCCGGCATCGCCGAAATCACCTTCGACGCGGACGCCGAGGAGAAGTGAACGCGCCGGCGAGCGGACCACCCCTTGCCGGCCGGAGCGTGGTCCTTACACTCCTCAGCATGTCCCGAAGCAAACCGCGCAAGCCCGCGAGCGAGATCGCCGTCGTCGGCGACGTCGATGACTGGGAGCAAGAGGTCGTCAAGGCGTTGCTGGAGATTCCGCCGCGCGGCCAATGCGTCTTCTACATCGACTCGGCCGGCGGCAGCGTCTTCGGCGCCCTGGCCGTACTCACGCTCTTGAAGCACCGCGCCATCGAGGCGACGGCCATCGTCATCGGTGAGTGTTCCTCGGCGGCCTTGCTGCTGTTCGCCGGCTGCCGTCATCGGCTCGTCACCCGCTACAGCACGTTGCTGTTTCACCGCATGCGCTGGCAGAGCGAGAAACGCATCGGCTCATTCGAGGCATCGCACTGGGCGCGCCACTTCGCCGAGATGGAGAAGGACATCGACGATTTGCAGGCGCGTCTGTTCGGCGCCGCCGAGGAGCAGGTGCGTGCCTGGACGGCCAACGGCGAGTACGTGACAGGAGCGCAGATCGTCGCGGCGGGCCTGGCGGAGTTGCTGGAAGTCTGATCTCACAAGCCCGGAGCGCCAGCGACGGGTTGTCCCGTCGCTGGCGCTCCGGGCTAGTTGTCTTTAGCGCACCAACTTTTTCAGCGTCTCGATGTGCCGGGGCACGGCGGTGCGCGCGTCCTCGGCGGCCTCGTACTCCAGGGCGACGTAGCCGCGATAACTCGCCTTGCGCAGAATGTCGATCAGCCGCTTGAGGTCCGCATCTTCCTTCTTCATGCCGCGGCGCTGAATCTCCGTCTTGACCTGCACCGTCACCGCGTAGGGGGCCAGCTTCTCCAGGTCGCCATAAGGGTCGTCGGTGTGGAAATTGCCGGTGTCGAGGTTGACGCCGAACCAATCGTGCTTGACCGCCTTGACCAGGGCCAGGATTTGCTCGAGCGTGCCGGTGATGCCGCCGTGATTTTCCAGGGCGAGATAAACGCCGAACTTGGCGGCGTGATCGCACGCTTCCTGAATCGCGGCCACGCAGCGCTCACGGGCCTTGTCCTCGCTGTCGTCCTTGGCCACGTTGCCGGCGAAGATGCGCATCGTCTTGCCGCCGAGGCGAGCGGTGTGCTCGGTCCATTTCTTGACAGAGTCGATTTCTTTTTTCAGCTTGTCGGGGTCGGCCACGCAAAAATTATTGCCGACCGCGGTGCCGCTGACATCCAGACCGAGACGCGTGCAGCGGCCCTTCAAATGGGCGAGATAATCCGGCGTCGTTTGCGGGAAGTAGTAGGCGGTCAACTCGACCGCGTCGAGGTCCATTCGGGCGGCGAGGTCGATCAAGTCGTCGAGCGTCATGTCCGGTTTCGGCTTGCGCGTCAGTTCCTTGCGAAAGCTGTAAGCGGCGATGCTGAGGCGCAGGTGGGACTCGCCGCCGCGGCGGATCGGCTCGATGGCCGGCGCCGCGCCGGCGCCGACAACCATTCCCGTGCCGGCGAGCAGCGAGGAGTGCAAAAACTGACGGCGTGTGGCATTCTTCATGGGGGCAAGCTCCGCGTGTGAGGGTACAGGCGAGGGATTAGCGAGAGTATAACCGGAGAGCGTGCGGACGGGATCTGAAAATTCCGAGACTGGTTTTCGCCTGCGCCGACGGATACACTCAGCGAAGTAGGTCAGGCTTTCTAGCCTGACTCTGCCGCGGCGTCAGGCTGGAAAGCCTGACCTACTTTTCCCTGGAGGTGCCGTGAACGCCATCCGCTTTCCCCGCGTTTTCTTGCTGCTTCCCTTCCTCGCCTCCGTGGGTTGCTCTCCCGGTCCCGTCGTGGCCGACAAGCCGAAATCGGCAACGAGTTCCCCCGTCATCCGGCTTCAGGGCGACAGCCGCCCCATCGTCGAGGTGACGGGATTGTCGGCGGAGGAACTCCAAGCGCTGGCCCGGCTCGAACAGACGCCCGAACAGTGGCAGGAACTGTTCGCCGTGTATGTCGAGCGCGGCGGCGAGCGCGGCAAACAGCCGGCGATGCTCGGCTCCTACCGCGTCGAGAAGGAGGCGCTGCGTTTTGAGCCGCGCTTCCCGCTGATGCGCGGCGTCTCCTACCGGGCCGTCTTCCACCCCGCACGGCTGCCCGGTCGCGCCGGCTCGTCCGAGAAATCGCTGGAGAAAATCCTGCTGTTGCCCAAGCCCAAAGCCGCCGCGCCGGTCGTGGTCGAGCAAATCTATCCCAGCCGAGACGAGTTGCCCGAAAACCAGCTGAAGTTCTACCTGCACTTCTCCGCGCCGATGAGTCGCGGCGAAGCGTACGAACATATCCACCTGCTCGGACCGAATGGCAAGGCCGACGAGCGCGCGTTTCTGGAACTGCCGCAGGAACTATGGGACCGCGACGGCAAGCGATTCACGCTGTTCATCGATCCGGGCCGGATCAAGGTCGGTCTGAAACCGCGTGAGGATCTCGGACCCGTCCTGGAGTCCGGCAAGCGCTATACCTTGGTCATCGACCGCGCCTGGAAGGACGCGGAGGGCAATCCTCTGAAGGAAACGTATCGCAAGACGTTCCGCGTCCTGCCGCCGGAGGAAAAGCAGCCCGATCCGAAGACGTGGAAGATCGAGCCGCCCGCGTCCGGGACGAGGACGCCGCTGGTGATGACGTCGCCCAAGCCGCTCGATCGCGCTCTGCTGCTCCGCATGATTTGGGTCGCCGATGAAAAGGGCGAAAAAGTGCCGGGCGCCGTCGAAGTGATGCGACAGGAGACGTGCTGGCGCTTCACGCCGTCGGCGGACTGGAAGGCGGGCCGCTATCGCCTCGTCGCCGATACGCGCCTGGAAGACCTGGCCGGCAACAGCATCGGTCGGCCGTTCGAGGTCGATGAGGTGCGCCCCGTCGAGCGCGAAAGCAAAGCGGAAACCGTGTCCGTCCCGTTCGAGGTGCGGGCGAAACGATGAAGGGCCGCAAGCGGCTGGTGGTCGAACCCTACTTACGTCGAGGGATGCGCCGCTTCCATCAATTCTTTCAGCTTGCGCGAAAGTCTCTTGAACGTGACGTTCTGAACGATGACGCCGACATGGGGGGAGCCGGAGACCCGCGCCGCCCAGCTGGCCTGGTCCTGGCCGAGGAGCAGGACAGCGGCGCACGGTAGACGCTTGCGGGCGGCTTCCTCGAGAATTTGCTCGAAGACGCGCAGCCCTTCTTCGCCGGTCGTCCGCGCGTCCACGACCAGTCCGTCGTAAGGCTGCTGCCGGAAGCGGTCCAGCGCGCGCAGCGGATCGCCGGCCATGAAAACGCGATAGCCCTGGTCCTTCAAGTTGTCGCGCAGCAAGTCTTGCAAGTGCTCGTCGCGCTCGGCGACGAACACCGAGCGCGAGGGCCGCCGGCTGTCCGACTTGCTTCCTTTGTTGTCGATTTCACGGCGCACCGCGCGGACGGCTTCCAACAGTTGCGACGGCGTCTGATAGCGCTGCTTCGGGTCCATCGCCATCATCGTCTCGACCAGGGCCGTCACCGAAGGCGGACCATCGAACTCGTCGGGACGAATCGGCGGCACTTCCTCGAAGCGCTCCTTGCGCATGCGGGCGTGCTTGTCGCGCGTCATGACCAACGGCGAGCGGCCCGTCAGACACTCGTACAGCACGCAGCCGAGGAAATAAATGTCGCTGCGCACGTCGCCGGTCTTGACGCCCGTGGCGCGTTCCAGGCCGGCGTAATCGACGGTGCGATCGACTTTCTCTTCCTCTTTCTTGGCCAGGGTGGAGAAGAACTGGGCCAGGCCGAAGTCCACCAGCTTGGCCTCACCGGTGCTGGAGATGAGCAGGTTGGTCAGCTTGATGTCGCGGTGGCCCATGCTGCGCGTGTAGGCGTAGGCCAGACCGCTGGCGGCGTCCTCGATGATGCGCAGCGATTCGGCCGCGTTCAGTTTCTTGCGGATTTGCAGGATCTCGCGCAGATTGCCGCCCTCGACGAACTCCATGACGAGGTAATACTGGCCCGACGAAGGGTCGCGGCTGATGGCCAGCACTTCGACGATGTTGGGATGCTTGAGCGTCAGTCCGACTTTGCCTTCGCGGATGAACAGGTCGATGCGCTGCTGGTCCTCGCTCCAGCGCCGCCGCAGCACCTTGACGGCCACCACGCGACCACTGCGCGGATCGTCGGCGCGGAAAACCCGGCCGAAACTTCCCGATGAAATCTTGTACAGAATGCGATAACCGCCCAGGACGAAGCCGTCGAAGTCGCCCTTGAGAACCTTGCCGCGCTGCCAGGGCGTAAGATAACTCTTGCGCTCCAGGGCACTGATGAGGTGCTGCAAATCCGGGGCGTCGCCGATCTCTTCGTGAATCTCCGCCAGCTGTGTTTCCGTCACCAGGCCCAGCTTGAGGATTTGCTGTTCGAAGGCGGTTGTATCAATCGTTTCCATGATGGTCCCTGCCCGGACGTGCTCTCGCGAGGGGCGCGTTAGGACAAACCAAGAATCATCCTTGTATTTTACCTATCCTCATCGCCCTGCCAAGCGAAAGACGCGCGATATTCTCCCTGGAGGGGGTCCGAACGGTCAACGGGTACGGGTCGTGCCGAGACGAGACGTTTCAGCCGCGGCGCCAGAGCAACCAGCCGATCCAGACGGCAAAAACGGCCTGCAAGACGACGATGCTCCAGAATAGCAGTTGAAAGCGTTCCTTGATGGTTTTGTGGCGGAACAGCCGCATGGCCGCGAAGGCGCCGGGGCTGCCGCCGACCAGCGCCAGGCCGTGCAGCACCACCTCCGGCACACGCCGCGCAAGCCGCCGCGCACACGCCTTATCGTATCCATAATAGCCGAAGGTCGTCAGATTGACGGCGATCAGCCAGCCGGCCAGGACTTGATACCAGTGCCAGGTATGGTGGAACAGCCAGAGCCAAAGTTCCGTGCCGATCAGCGCCAGCGTCAGCGCCACGAGGGCGTGAAACCGCTCCGGACGCATCGTGCCCTTGCCCATGCGAAATACTCCCGACCATTCAAGAGGGACGCTCGGTTGTGCCGATACAAGTGGTGCTGACACGACGTCAGCGGCGGCCCTTTCGCCAAGCGGCTAAGGCAACGGATTGCAAATCCGTCATCCCCGGTTCGAATCCGGGAGGGGCCTCTGAAAAACGCCGCCGCCTCATCGGATGAACTCCGGCGGGGTGGCGGCGTTTATCATTTCCACCTAAGCGGACATGCGAAGTCGCAATCCCTTCGGCACCACCAAACGCTCGATCCCGTCGAAGAGCGCTTGCACCAGCAAAGCCATCACCACGGCGGGAACCGCTCCCTCCAGGATCAAGCGATAATCGTTGCGCGTGACGCCGTTCATGATCGGCTCGCCGTATCCACCCGCGCCGATGAGACCGCCCAGCGTGGCGTAGCCGACGTTGATGACCGCCGCCGTCTTGATGCCGGCCAGGATCGCCCGCGACGCCAACGGCAGTTCGATGAGATAGAGCCGCGGCCAGGGCTTCAGCCCCAGCGCCTCGGCCGATTCGCGGAGCGGCAGGGCGATGTCGTGTAGTCCCGTGTAGGTGTTGCGGACGATGGGCAGCAGGCTATACAGGAACAGGGCCGCGATGGCGGGCAACGGCCCGATACGCCGCATCAGCACGAGCAGCAAGACCAGCAGGGCCAAAGCAGGGATGGTCTGCACGATTCCGATTGCCGCCAGCAGAAAGTAGCCGAGGCGCGGACGGCGCGCCGCCGCGATGCCGAGCGGGATGGCGACCAGGATTGCCAGAACCAACGATGCAGTCACCAACAGCAGATGTTGCCACGTCCAGCGCAGCAAGTGTTGCGGCAGCGTTTCCTCTCGCACCTCGACGGACATTTTCATCGACTGGCGCAGGAAGTCGGCGGCCACTTGCCGAACCGATTTCTTCTCGACCACGAAGCGAGCATTCATGTCGATCATCGCCGGCTCGCTAATCGTTCCTTCCAGCCGCAGCAGGGCATCGACGACGTGCGGGGCGCGGCGGTCCAGGTCGGCACGATAGAGAATGATTGCCTCATAGGACGGAAAGAAATGCCGATCGTCGGCGAGGACGACGAGATCGCGCTGGAGGATCGCCGCGTCGGTGGTGTAAACGTCGGTGACATCGAGGGTGCCGGCCGACAACCCCTCGTAGGCCAGGGCATGTTCCATACCGTCGCGGGTGTCCTGCGGCAGATCGTAGAACTTCCGCAGTGCCCCCCATCCGTCGGGCCGATCGAGAAAGGGCGCGCTGAGGCGGACCTTCAGTTCCGGGTGTTCGCGCAGGTCGGAGATGCTGCGGATGTGCAGCGCCTCGGCTCGTTTCCTTCTCATGCCCAGACCGTAACTGTTATTGTACCCCAGCGACCGGCTCATGCGCAGGCCGCGCCGCGCCAGCGCCCGTCGCAGTTTGCCCAACGTGTCCACATCCTCATTGGCGAGGACTTGCTGCGTCAGCGTGCCGGTGTACTCGCAATAGGCGTCGATCTGTCCCACCAGCAGGGCGTTCCACACTTTGCCGGTATCGCCGAGGTTTTGCAGATCCTCCGCGTCCGCGCCCGCCTCCGTGGCGAGCAGACGCAGCATCTCGCCGAGGATTTCCGATTCGGGGAACGCCTTGGCGCCGATGCGCACGACCGGCCGATCGCCCTCCGTGTGCCGCCGTCCGCATCCCGGCAGGGCGACGACCGGCACCATGAGCAATCCCAGAAGCAGCAGTGCGCGCAAGGACATCACGACTTCCCTTCCTGCAAACCGTCCGGATGTCGTTGAGCGTTCACCAAGTGAACCGCGACACGAACTGAACGGACACGGTGGACAGGCACGGTCGAACACAGCGGCTCCGTTTGTGCTGATGGGGACAGCGTGACACCAGCATAGCACGGCCACAGCAGATGATGCCAGGAGTAGGGGCAAAGACACAAGGATGGGACGCGAGCAGCCATGCGAATGCGAGCAGGGAGGGACCGCTCGGCAGACGGTCACTTGCGGGGCTTGACGCGGTGGAGGATGAGGAGGTGCTGACCATCACCAACTCGGAAGGAGAGCGGTCGCCCCTCGCGAGCGTCGCGGAAGCAGATGGTAAGGCAGTCGCCGTCCTGTTCATAGATGCCGAGACAGGGATCGTCTTCCCACGTCAACCGGAGTCTACCCTCTCCTTGGTCGGTAATATCCGGTGTGAGATAACCCCAGCATTTGCCTCTTGGGAGCCGCCGATAAGAGCATCCTCCCTTTTCCCCAAGCAACTCGACTTCGTATTCTGCCTTGTCAGTCTTCCACCTGCCTTCCCACTCTCCGCTCAGGTCCAAACCTCGTTCCGTCTCCCCGGACAACATCTCCGGACCGTTGCCCGGAACCGCCATCGCCGCCGCCAGCACCAGGACGAGAGTTGACATCCGAATGTCCTCCGAATCGAGTCATACCGGCAGTCTACCACGGTCGTCACGACTTGCCCAGCAGAGCATCTACCACCCAGCAGCCCCGGACGTGCTCGCCCCCCGACCGGCAGTGGGCAAGGATGTCCTGGTCCTGGCAGCCCGCTTCTTCGAGGGCGTCGGCCAGCACCGGCATGTCGGCGAAGTCGCGGCTGTGGTACATCTTCTGGGCCATCGAGACGAGCAGCCCGCCGTGCCAGGTCAGCCAGGCGGGGTCGAGGGTGATGGGGCGGAAGGGATTACAGAAGATGCAGCGAAGCAAGTCCGCCTGCGCCTTCGCCTCGGGCCTCAGATACCGTACCTCCCTCATTTTGGGGGTTTCGCTCGGTGAGTAGGGCGGGGCTGGCAAGGCGGCACTGCAGGCGTGGTGGGCAGCGCAGGAGGCGTTTGGGAGGAGTGAGTTCCGTAACGTCTCACGCACGGGGGCGACCGCGAACTCGGCGGCGATGCCTGCGGACAGCGGCGGGCCGTCCTCAATGCTGTTCCAGGCTGCCTTCGCCTGGGCCTTCGCCTCGAGGATCTCTCCCGGCGCCTCACGGGGAGCGCCGAGTTCGGCGAACTGTTCGGCGATGTTGAGCGCGCGACGCAACCGTTGGTCGTGGAGGTGGTGCCACTGCCGGCGGACACACGCCACCATGAAGAGGCGCAATTTCCTGGGGCTGGTGGCCTCGTCCGTGGCCTCCTCCCGGTCGAACAACATCTCATCAAGCATCGGCTTGGGATCAGCGCCGGCCAGCCATTCCGCCTCGGTCACGGTCGTCTCTCCACTTATGTCCTCGGTCGTCCAGCTTGCAGCGTAACCCGCCCCGGCCCGCCTGTCCATCGGCTCCCGTCACCCGGCCGCACGCCAGCGGATTCGGGCGCCGCCGCCGCCGTCATGGGCCGGACGCCCGGCAGCGGAAGCCGAGAACGTGCTTGACGGGGCCGAGGGAAGGCTCGATGATGTGCGGGGGGAGGACCGGCCACGCAATTGACCGTTCTTCGAGCTTGAGCGTTCTGCCGGGTGAGCAGGTTGTTGAGCGGGGTGTTGGGCGACAGAGAGGATAGAGCGGCGTGCAGCGATGAGTCGAAACATCAGCATCGGGTATCGATTTGATGCCAACGGGCCTGAGACGCCCATAGAGGTGCGACCGCCCTACTACCTCTTGGGCACCCAGAGTACCAGCAAGCGATTCTGGAGCATCCCCCGATTGTGGGAGGTGGGAATCACCCAACTGACCGAGCTTGGGGAGAGCGACCCGGTCTACTTCGTCGGTTGGGACATGATGGCGGACCTATGGCGGGAGATCGGCTTGCTCCAGCAGCACCTGAAGAGCATCGACTTCGACGCCGAACTGAAAGCGCAGTGGGTGTCCCACTTGGCCTACTGCTACTTCTTGTTGGTCCAGACCGCACCCAAGGAGTCCGTCCCGGATTTCAGTATCGGATAGGCTTGGGGGGAGTGTCAAACACGCCAAAACATCGGCTCCACAAGACCACCATGCGATTGAGGTTTCGAGCTTCAACGTCTCTCTCCGCGTGAGCCGGCTGCTGAGCCGGGCGTTCGGCGAAGAGAGTGGAGACGGAGATGGACACGGCACGATGGAAGCACGGCGACGAGTTCGTCGTCCTCAATCTTATCGCCCAATTCCAGTTCAAGTCGGCGTCCTCGCTATCTTTCCAGTTAGGTACACTGGTCAACCGCGAGTCGCCCCGACTACCTGAAATGGGTGATGATGAACTGATGGACTTTTTGCTGGAAGATGGTTTCGTCTTCGTCGTCATTGGTTGGCTTGATGTTCATCATCCCTGTGACGGATGCCACCGTCTGCAACTTCGAGTCGGGTTGCCTGACCGGTATGTGTGTTGGGAGTCGATGCGGGACTTGGTTCCGCCGGTCATCTCGTCGTTGGGATTGTCCGCCGACGAGTCGTATCATGTGGAGCTGACGGGCTTGTCCCGGCAGACATCTACAGAGTGGCCCCAGTCAGGGATTGTGTCGTATAGCGGAGGCTGCAACGCCGAACCGCCCCCTCCAGCAGACCGGCCACGCGAATGACGGGTCATCCAGCTCAAGCGTAGTATCGCGTGAGCCGGCAGCTGAGGTGGGGGTTCGGCCTCTGGAGATGAATGAATGGTGGACGCGATGTGGGCGGACCTCGTTGACACGCTCCGCAACAATGGCGTCGAGTTCGAGGCGGGCCTGGCCGACAGAGAGGTCGAAGCCGCTGAGGTCCGGTATGGGTTCCGGTTCCCGCCGGACTTACGGGTGTTCCTCCAAGCGGGTCTGCCCTGCGGCGATCGGTTCCCAAACTGGCGGAGCGGCGATGAGGTGGCGCTAGGGGACTGGCTTGACCTGCCGCGCCGGGGCATCCTGTTTGACATAGAACACAACGGGTTCTGGTTGGAGGACTGGGGGCCGCGTCCGCCGTGCCTGAAGGAGGCCCAGCGGATTGCCAGTGGTTTGATCGCCGCCGCCCCACGGCTCATTCCGCTCTACCTTCATCGGATGATACCGACCGAGCCGCATCTGCCGGGCAATCCCGTGTTCTCCGTCCACCAGACCGATATTATCTACTACGGAGTGGATCTGCGGGACTACTTCATCCACGAGTTCCTGACGCGGGAGGATGTCGGTATCTGGCCGATTCCCGAGAATGTCCGGCGCGTCCCGTTTTGGGACATCGAGCGGTTCCAGAGCGTGCGGTGGGCTGGAGGGGCGTGCGTGTTCGACAACAGCGCGGTCCAACTCCCGTAGCAGGACAGGACCGGCCGAACCAGAAGCTCCAGCAGACCGGCCACGCGAATGAGGTTGTTCGAGCTTCAACGCCGGGCCGGGTGAGCCGGCTGCTCCCCATCGGTGCCATCCCACTACCCAGCACGGCGACGCCCGCACTGTCGTAAGGGACAAGGCGGTAACCGCACCACGTTGCTGGGGTCCACCTCCTCCCGGCAGGGCGACGACCGGAACGGCGAGCAATCCCAGAAGCAGCAGTGTGCGCCGGGACATCACGACTTCCCCTCCTGCAATCCCTGCGGATGTCGTTGGGCGTTGATAAAGCGTGACACGAACTCGCCGGCGGGCGCCTCGATCAACTCCGAGAAGGCGTCCTGCTGCACGATGCGGCCGCCCTGCATCAGCACCAGCGTATCGCCGAGGAAGCCGGCCTCGCCGAGATCGTGCGTCACCAGCACCACCGTTTTGTGCAGCGTCTGGAAAATGCCGCGCAGGTCCGCTTGCAAATCGGAACGGATGAGCGGGTCGAGCGCGCCCAGGGGTTCATCCAGCAGCAGCAACGCCGGATCGAGCATCAGCGCCCGCATCAGACTGACGCGCTGGCGTTGGCCGCCGGAGAGCTGCACGGGATAATGATCGAGCAGATCGACGGAGAATCGAGTGAGGGCGATCAACTCCGCGAGCCGTGAGTCGATGCGGCCGCGGTCCCAACCGAGATGGCGAGCGAGGAGCGTGACGTTGCCGCGCGCGGTCAGATGGGGAAACAGTCCGCCGTCCTGAACGACGAAGCCGATGCGCTGGCGCAGATCGCGCGCGTTGGCCGGCGTCACAGGAACGCCCTCGAAGGTGATGTCGCCGCTATCGGGTTGAATGAGGCCGACCATCAGACGCAGCAGCGTGGACTTGCCGCAGCCGCTCGGCCCGATCAGAACGGTGGTCCGTCCGGTGGGAATGGTCAGGTCCGTCGGCTGGAGAGCCGGCGTGCCGTTGTACGACTTGCTGACGCCGACGAGCTGCAACATGAGACATCCAGAGCGAAGAAAGAAGAACTAACCACAGAGTCACAGAGAACACAGAGAGAAGACACAGAAGAGAAAAAAATAATAAAGAAAGGGATGCGGATGGTCCGATGTTTCTCCTCTTTCTTTTGTCTTTTCTGTGTCTTCTCTCTGTGTTCTCTGTGACTCTGTGGTTAGTTGATTTCTTCCTCAGCGGAAGCTGTGTTCGGGTCCGGGGAAGGAGCCGTCGCGGACTTCACGGCAATAGCTTTCGACCGCTCGACGCACGGCCTGCCCCAGTTCCGCGAAGTGCTTGACGAAGCGCGGCCGGATGTCGTCGAACAGGCCGAGCAGGTCCGGCGTCACCAGGATTTGACCGTCGCAGGCCGGGCCGGCGCCGATGCCGATGGTCGGAATTTTCAGGGCAGCCGTGATGCGAGCGGCCACGTCAGTCGGCACACATTCGATAACGATGGCGAAGGCACCCGCCGACTCGATGGCCAGGGCGTCCTCCAGTAAGCGCTCGGCGTCGCGCTGCACCTTGAAGCCGCCATAGCGGCGGACGGATTGCGGCGTCAGGCCGATGTGGCCCATTAGAGGGATGTCGGCGGCGGTGATGGCGGCGACGGCGGCGACACTGCGGACGCCGCCCTCCAGCTTGACCGCGTGCGCTCCGCCTTCCTTCAGGATTCGGCCCGCGCTCTCCAGCGCCTGCTGCGGGCTGACCTGGTAGCTCATGAACGGCAGGTCGGCCACCAGCAGACTGCGACGCACTCCGCGCGCCACCATCCGCGTATGGTAGATCATCTCGTCGAGCGTGACGGCCAATGAATCGGGCTGGCCCTGCACGACCATACCGAGCGAATCGCCGACCAGCACGCTATCGACGCCGGCGTCGTCGAGCAGGCGGGCCGTGGTGTAGTCGTAGGCGGTGAGCATGGTCAGCCGATGGCCGCGCGCCTTGGCGGCGACGAAGTCCGGCACCGTCACCTGGCGCAGCTCGTTGGTGTGCGCGAGGCTGCCGTGGTTCGGCGAGGTTTTGACCGGGGCCGACATGCGATACTCCCTTATCCGGGTTCCGAGAGCGATGCCGCCTGGCTGGCCCACTCTCTCTCGGTGCGTGCTTCCGTGCGTGCGGCGGACCAGCCCCAATATTATACTCATCGGTCGATGGCGCAACAGCGCAAGTCGTCGTATCTTCCACGTTCCGCGCCTTCCGCGCATAGAACCATGCGGAGGACGGTGCGCCCGTGGTAAAGTAGAAGATCAATCTCTCCCTGGCCCTGTGGAGTCACGATGATGATGACGTCACCCCTCAAGATCCTGTTGTTCCTCGCTTCCGTTGCGCTGCTCGGCTGCGGCGCGAGGGAGATGTCCCCCAAATCCCAGATGGAGCCGGCCCAGTCGGAGGTGGCCGACGGCGGGCGGGACGAGGCGGTTCTGGCCGCGAAACAAAAGGGCGCTATCAAGCCGGCCGGCAACGGACAACCCGCCGGCGGCGCGGACAAGCCGACGCCGCGCAAGATCATCTACACCGGTACCCTGGATCTCATCGTGGACGACTTCGACGGGGCCGAGCAGCAATTGCGGCAACTCGTCGAGGAGCACGAAGGGTATTTGGCCGACTACAACATCCATAATCAGCCCGGCTCGCCGCGCTCGGGCGTGTGGACGGTGCGCGTGCCGTCGAAGCGCTTCGACGCCTTCATGCAGGCCGCGACCAAGTTCGGCGAGGTGCGCAATCGCACCACCAACTCGCAGGACATCACCGACGCCTACCACGACAAGGCCGCCCGCCTCAAGGCCGACGAGACGGAAGAGAAAAGTCTGCTGGCGCTCTTGGAGAAGACGCAGGGAAAAGTGGAGGACATTCTGCGCGTGCGCGAACAGTTGCGCATCGTGCGCGGGCAGATCGAGCAGGAGAAGAGCCAGCTACAGCGCTGGGACAAGGACGTGGACCGGGCGACGGTGACGGTGAAACTGCTCGACCGCCGCGATTACAAGCCGCCCATCATCCCCGATTTCGGCAGCACGGTCGGGCGCACGTTCCAGGGTTCCATCGACGCCCTTGTTCTGTTCGGCAAGGCGATCATCCTGACGGTGGTGGCCCTGGCTCCGTGGCTGGTGGTGCTGGGGTTGCTCGTCACGCCCGGCTTCATCCTCTGGCGACGGCGGCGAACCGTGAACAATCAGGTTCCGACCGTCTCGCCGATCAATGAAACCGAGGCGACACCGCAGGTCATCCAAGGCACCGAGCCAATTCCCGGTGACAGCCGCTTCCAGGTCTCGCCGATCAACGAAACCGAGGCGACACCGCAGAGGAGCGACGATCGGCCGGAAGGGGCGGAGTGATGAAATCGGAGCGGCGTCCGTTTTCGGTCCTTGCTCCACTGCTCTTGGCGGCGTGCGTGGGTTACGCTGTCTGGGCCGCTTCCATCGGCTGGCACAACACGGTGCTCGACTTCATCGGCTTTCGGCAGGCGCAGACCGCGCTGACCGCGTACTTCATGGTGGGTCGTCCGCCGCAGCTGGCCTACGAAACCCCCGTCGTCGGGCCGCCGTGGTCGATCCCGTTCGAGTTGCCGATCTATCAGTGGATCGTGGCCGGCCTCGTCACGCTCTGCGATACGCCGCTGGACGAAACCGGCCGCGCGGTGAGCCTGTCGTTCTTCCTGCTCACGTTGCTGCCGGCGTACCGCGTCCTCGCCTGGCTTGGGTTCGGGCGCGAGCACCGGTTCCTCGCCCTGGCGGTCTTCGCCGTCAGTCCGTTTTACATTTTCTGGTCGCGGACGTTCCTCATCGAATCGACGGCCCTGTTTTTCAGCATGAGTTATCTCGCCGCCGCTCTGCCGGCCGTGGACAAACCCACCCCCGGACGGATCGGCGCCGCGCTGCTGTTCGGCGTGGTGGCCGCGCTGGTCAAGATCACCACTTGCTTCGTTTTCTCCCTGCTGATCGTGCTCTATCTGGCTCGCGTTTGGATGGATCACGGCCGCGACCGTTTCCGGCCCACCATGCTTTGCCGGCAGGGACTACTCGCACTCCTTCTAGTGGGGATGCCGTTCGTGGCCGGCTGGTCGTGGACGCGCTTTGCCGATCGGCAGAAAGCCCTCAACCCGATCGGCCGCCATCTGATGACCTCGGCGGAGGTGATGCACAACTGGAACTACGGCACCTTCGAGCAGCGTTTCACTCCGGCCACGTGGGGCGCGATTCTGTTGCCGGCGCACTTCGCGCTGGGCCACGGCGTCGTCCTCGCGCTCGCCCTTCTGGCGCTGGTCTTCGCTCGGCGTCGTTGGCGGTCTATCCTGGCCTGCCTATTCGTCTATCCCATCGCCCCGATGCTTTTCACGAACCTGTACTGGTTTCACGAATACTACTCGTTCGCCAACAATGTGCTACTGCTCGCCGTCGTGGCCATTGCTCTGATCGCCCTCCTCGAACGCGGCGGCGCCTATCGCTCGGTGGGTTTGGTAGGCGTGGCTGGTTTTCTCGCGCTGGCCGTCTGGCGACATCAGGAGCATTACGTGCCGATCCAGGCGCACAACCACGACGAATTGAACGCCGTCAGCCGCACGATTCAGCATGTGACGGAGCCGGATGAGGTTCTCGTGGTCCTCGGTTGCGACTGGTCGTCGGAGCTGCCGTACTGTAGCCGGCGCCGTGCCTTGTGCATCCCCTTTTGGATGGACCCAAGCCTCGACAAGGTGCCGAGCTATCTGGCGATGCAGCCGCCGTACCGCGTCGGCGCTCTGGTGATCGCCACAAGGTGGCAACATTTCGACCGGGCCGCGGTGGAGGAAACGGTTCGCCGCGCAGGCTTCGAGGTGCAATATCACCGCGCGGATGAGGAGTTCGAGGTGTATGTCGTGAAACCGGCCCGACTATAATGCTCTAAGGGACAACCAGCCCGAAGCGTCTGCGAGGGCTGCCCGAAGCGCCTGCGAGGGCTGGTTTGCAAACCATTTCGACGGGAGCCAATATGTCTTCTCCCACCAAACGCATCGGTATTGTTCTGAGTGTAGCGATGGTTTTCGCGCTCGCCGTACCGGCGGCGCAGGCGCAGCGGTTCGTCGTTCGGCCCATGGCGCTGCCGCGTTCGCACTGGGGCTGTTTCGGCTTCTGTCCCGGTCCGCTGCCGCGTCCTCATCCGCACTGGACCTGTTTCGGTTTCTGTCCCGGCCCGCTGCCGCCGCCTTATTTCACTTGCTACGGCTATTGTCCGGGTCCGCTGCCCTCGCCGTACTTCTCTTGCTACGGCTACTGTCCGTATGGACCCAACACGAATGTTTACGCGCCGCCGATCTCCCCGCCGCAAGGCTACGATAACTTGTTACCCAACCCCGTCGCGACCAAACCGACGCCCCCGGACAAGGACGACAAAAAGGAGCCGACTTACAAAGGCAAGACGGTCAAGCAGTGGGTCGAAGCGCTGAAGGATTGGGACAGTCAGGTGCGCGGCCGGGCCGTCAACGCCCTGGCCCATCTCGGTCCCAAGGCGCACGACGCCATCCCCGACCTCATCGACGCCCTCAAGGACAGCGATCCGATGGTGCGCGTCGAGGCCACCTCCGCCCTGGCGTCCATCGGCACCGATGCCATCAAACCGCTGAAGGAAGCGCTGAAAAACTCCGACAAGTACGTCCGCATGGGCGCCGCCCTGGCGCTGGGGCATCTCGGCCCCAAGGCGCGCGACTCCGTTCCCGCTCTGCGCGAGACGCTGAAGGACAAGGACGTTCGCGTCCGCTGCCACGCCGCGCAGGCGCTGTGGCGAATCACCGAGGATCCCAAACCGGCGATACCCGTTTTCGTGGACGCGCTCACGAACAAAAACAAGAACGTCCGTTTGGGGGCGGCGACCACATTGGCCGCCATCGGACCGGAGGCCAAGGCCGCCGTGCCCGCGCTCGAAAAAGCCGCCAAGGACGACGACGCGCGCGTTCGCCTGTACGCCATAGGGGCGCTGGGGAGCATCGAACCGAAGTCGGAGCAGATCGTGCCGACGTTGAGCGCGGCTCTGAAGGACAAGGATCCCTCGGTGCGCGCCGAATCGGCGGCGTTTCTCGGTCAGATCGGCGAGGACGCGAAGGAGGCGGCCCCCGCGCTGCGCCAGGCCATGAAGGACGACGATGCGCAAATCCGTCTCAACGCCTTGCAAGCGCTGGCGTCGGTCGCGCCCCGCGCGCCGGCGACGGTGGAGGTGTTGGCCGGCGCGCTCAAGGACAAGGAGGCGAGCGTGCGGATGGCGGCGGCGCAGGCCTTGGGACAGATCGGGCCGGACGCCAAATCGGCGATAGCCGCGCTCGATGGAGCGTTGAAGGATTCCGATGCGAGGGTGCGCCGGCAGGCGTCGGCGGCCCTCAGTCACGTCGGCAAGGATGCCGTCTCGAAACTGATTCAGACGCTGTCGGCGAAGGAGCCGGAGGTGCGCTGGAACGCCGTCGTGGCCCTGGAACACATGGGACCGCAAGCGAAGGCCGCCGTGCCCGAATTGACGGACTTGCTCAAGGCGAAGGAACCGTTCCTGCGCTGGGAGGCGGCCAAGGCGCTGGGGCGCATCGGTTCGGACGCGAAGGGCGCGGTGCCCGACCTGACGAAGCTGCTCGCGGACATGGACCCGATCGTGCGCCGCAGCGCCGCCCAGGCGCTGGGCGATCTAGGCGCGGAGGCGAAATCGGCCATCGAGATGTTGCAGCAGGTCCACAAATCCGACCGCAGCGCCGAGGTGCAGGACGCCGCCGCCGAGGCGCTGTGGAAGATCGATCCCACCGCCGCCAATAAAGGCGACAGGCCATAAAAGAACTAACCACAGAGTCACAGAGAACACAGAGAAAAACACAGAGAAGACAATAAAAGGGAAAGAGCATCGCTTTCCGATTTTCTGGTCTGTTGAATGCGTTTTATCTTCTCTGTGTTTTCTTCTCTGTGTTCTCTGTGACTCTGTGGTTAGTTTCTTCTACTCGTAAACTGCCTCGATCACTCGCCCGGCCACGTCGGTCAGGCGCTCATCGCGGCCGCTGTGCAGGAACGTCAACTGTTCGTGGTCGAGTCCGAGCAGGTGCAGGATCGTGGCGTGGAAATCGTTGACGCTGATGCGGTCCTCGACGGCGCGGAGTCCGAACTCGTCGGTGTCGCCGATGGCCTGTCCGCCCTTGACGCCGCCGCCGGCCAGCCACATCGTGAAGCCGTAGGGATTGTGATCGCGTCCCTTGCCGCCCTGCGACATCGGCGTTCGGCCGAACTCGCTGGCCCACACCACCAGCGTCTCGTCGAGCAGGCCGCGCTGTTTCAGATCCGTTAAGAGTGCCGCGATGGGCCGATCGACGTGGCCGCACATCTTTTCGTGGTTGGCGTTGATGTCGTCGTGCGCGTCCCATTGCGTGATGAGTGGGCCGCCGCCGGAATACAGCTGCACGAAGCGCACGCCACGCTCGACGAGGCGCCGCGCCAGCAGGCAGCGCGTGCCGAAATCGGCGGTGCGCTTGTCGTCCAGCCCGTACATCGTCCGGGTGGCCGCCGACTCGCGCGACAGATCCACCGCCTCTGGGGCGTGCTGCTGCATCCGAAAGGCCAGTTCGTAGCTGGCGATGCGGGCGGACAACTCGGTGTCCTCGGGATCGCGGCCCACGTCGTTCATGCGCTGGATCAGATCGAGAGTGCGACGCTGCCGTTCCTCGCCGACGCCGGGCGGCGGTTTGAGATTGAGGATGGGGTTCGGCCCACGCCGTAAGAGCGTCCCTTGATGGACGGCGGGCAGGAAGCCGGCGCTCCAGCACGGCGCTCCGCCCTCCGGCGTGCCTTCCGGCTGAAGCATGACGCAGTAGGCCGGCAAGTTCTCGCTGACGCTGCCGAGTCCGTAGGCCACCCACGAGCCGAGACTAGGATACCCCATCTGCGTTCGGCCGCTGTGCAGCTCGTACAGGGCCGGCGCATGGATGGTGCTGTTGCACCAGCACGAACGCAGAAAGGCGAGGTCATCGACGCACGTCGCCAGGCGCGGCATCAGGTCGGACACATCCAGGCCGGACTTGCCGTGTTTTTTGAAGGTGCGCGTGCTGGCCAGGAGCGGCGTATCGCCCTTGGTGAACTGGCTGACGGGTTTGCCGAAACTCGGCGGCAGCGGCTTGCCGTGGTGCTTCGCCAGCGCCGGCTTGGGATCGAACAGGTCGATGGCGCTGGGTCCACCGACCATGAACAGGAAGATAACGGATTTCGCCTTGGCCGCATGATGCGGCTTGCGGGCCGCCAGCGGATTGACGCGCGGAACCGCCGCGCCGCCCTCGCGCGCCAGCAGCCACGACAGCGCCAGCGCGCCGCAGCCGCCACCAGCGCGGAACAGGAAATCGCGGCGCGACGTGGCGATCGGCCAGTGAAGTGGATTCATGGGAGAAATCCCGTCGCTGTCGAAGCCTGCAGCGTTCGCCAGGGCGCGATTGTATTCTACAGCAATTCGGCGATCGGTTCACCATAAGGCAAGAGCGGCATCGGTCTTCCCGTAGGGTCCAGGAAGGACGTATTGGCGTAGTCGATGCCGAGATGGCGGAACATGGTCGCCCACAGATCGTTGGGCGTCAGCGGGCGATCCTTGGGATGTTCGCCGCGCGCGTTCGTCGAGCCGACCACTTGTCCGGTCCTCATCCCGCCGCCGCACACCAGCACCGACATGGCCTGCGGCCAATGATCGCGTCCGGGCTGCTCCACGTTCGTCTGCGATCCCTTGGCATAGGTGATCCGCGGCGTTCGGCCGAACTCGCCGGTGACTATCAGCAGCACGCGCTTGTCCAGCCCGCGATCGTGGAGATCCTCGACCAGCGCCGTCACGGCCCGGTCGTAGAGCGGGAAGCGGACCTTGGCGTCGTTGAAGATGTGGCAGTTGACGGCGTGCGAGTCCCAGTTGTATGTGCCGTCCTTCGGGAACGGCACGCCCGACTGGAACGGGTTCTCCATCACCATCGTGACGAAGCTCGCCCCTTGCTCGACCAACCGCCGAGCCAGCAGCGCCCGCTGGCCCCAGACGTGCATGCCGTAGCGCTGCCGCAGTCGGTCCGGCTCCCGCGACAGGTCGAACGCCTGACGGGCGTCATCGCTGGTCGCCAGTTCCAGGGCTTTCTGTCGATACTCGTCCATCGCCTCCATCGTGCCGCTTTTGTCCAGCCGCGCCGGCAGCGTGTCGAAGCGGCCGAGCAAATCCAAACGCTCGCGGAGCCGGTCCTTTGTCCCGCTGGGCAGGGAGATGTTCTTGACCTCGAACGTCGGCGAACTGGGATCACCGACGACCATGAACGGGTGCGTCGAGGGGCCGAGGTAGGCGGAGCCGAAGCTGTAGACGTCGATCTGATCGCGTCCAGGTTCGGTCCCGGCGATGTAATTGGGCACGCCCGCTTGCCGGTCCTGCCGGACGCGGGCGACCATCGAGCCGACCATCGGATAATCGTTGACGAAGCCGACCGGGGAGCGCGGATCGCGCCCCGTCAGGAAGCGTTTATGGCCTCCGCCGTGGTCGGCGAAATTGTGGGCGATGGAGCGGATCAGGGTGAACTTGTCAGCGATGCGAGCGTGGCGGGGGAGCAGCTCGCAGACCTCGATGCCGGGGACGTTGGTCCGGATCGGCCGAAACGCGCCGCGATATTCGGCCGGAGCGTCCGGCTTCATGTCGTAGGTTTCCATGTGCGGGGGGCCGCCCGGCAACCAGATGAGGATAACGGCGGTATCGGGCGTTTGGCCCGTCTTCGCCGCTTCCAGCCGCAGCGGAAGCAGTCCGCGCATGCCGATGCCGCCCAGCGCCATCGCGCCGATCTTCAGGAAACGTCGCCGAGACAAAGGACCGGAACAGCGCCAGGAAGGTAGATTCATGGAGTGAGTTTCGGCAGGGAGGGTCAGGGATGGTGAGGCAGGTTCATCTTTTACCAGGCTAGGTTCTCGCTGGGAGCCTGTCAATAGGCGAACGGCCGGCGTAAGCCGGCTGATCGCCTCAGCGCGCGACGTAGTAGAGCACGGCGGCGCCTTCGAGGAGGGCGTACTCCGGCTGCGGCAGGTCGGCGAGGCTCGCGGCGGGCTGCAACTGAATCAGACGCCGATCATGCAAACGACGCAATCCCTCGTGGAAATCATGCACCGACAGGCTCGGATGCGGACGTGCCAGCGCGGCGAATAGTTCCGGCAGCGGACAGGCGCATCCATCGCCGTTCACGGCGGGTCCGGCCGCCAGACGGCGACGGTCGAGATAGTTCAGCGCGTCGATGGCCCACGGATGCGACTCCGCTATTTCGGGCGGCAGCAGCGGGGCCGACTGCTCCAGACGGCGCAGCGTCTCGTCCACACGCCGCGTCAGGGCGTCGAGACGCTCCAACCATTTCCGCGCATCGGCGGCGAGGCGTTCGTCCATCGCCTGCAAGGCGCCGCGCATCTCCGCCAACCACGCCGGCACGGCCTGCTGATTGAGCGTCAACGTCGCGCGCAATTCTTGCAGGGCGACATGCGGCGATTCGCGTTCGTGCAGGAACTCGACTCCGCGCGGCGTCAGCCGTACCCACTCGATAACGCTTTTGCCCTTCGCCTCGGTGCGAACGATTTCGAGCAGCCCTTCGCGCACGGCTTGCTCGGCGGCGCTGCCGTGGGCGCTGTTGCGGCTGGGGAACAGGCCGGTCAGTTTGCCGCTGCGATACAGACGCTGCTCGCCCGGCTCGGCCAAGGCTTGCCGCAACGCTTCCACCAGAGATTGCTCGACGCGAACCATGCCTCGATCACATCCGTCCATCCTCTTGGACCCCGACACTGTACACAGTAAAAAGAGCGTGGGATAGAGCAATCAACCTCCGCTCGCCTCAAGGATTATCGCATGACCACCGTTTCATCGGCCCCGCGGCGCATCCTCAGCGGCGTGCAGCCGTCGGGCAAGCTCCATCTCGGCAATTATTTCGGCGCCATCCGCCAGCACATCGCCCTGCAAGACGAGGCGCAGTGCTTCTACTTCATCGCCGACTATCACGCCCTGACGACCCTCGAAGAAGCGACGCGGAGACGCCTGGAAAGCGGCGGAGCCAGAGTCAAGCCGGAGAGCATCAAGCCGAAGGACCGCGCGGCGACCCTGCGCGGCCACGTTCAGGATGTGGCCCTCGATTATCTCGCCCTCGGACTCGATCCCGACAAGGCCGTCTTCTTCCGCCAATCCGACGTGCCCGAAGTGACCGAACTGGCATGGATTCTCTCGACCGTCACGAGCATGGGCCTGCTCGAACGCGCCGTGTCGTACAAGGAGAAGGTGGAGAAAGGCATCGAGGCCAGCGTCGGCCTGTTCTTTTACCCAATCCTCATGGCCGCGGACATCCTCATTTATCGTTCGCACGTCGTCCCGGTGGGCAAGGACCAGGTGCAGCACATCGAGATGACGCGCGACATCGCCGGCGCTTTCAACCGCACCTTCGGCAAAATCTTCCCCATCCCGGACTACCGGCTCGACAAGGAATCGAAGGTGCCGGGCGTGGATGGGCAGAAGATGAGCAAGTCCTACGACAACACCATCGACATCTTCGCGGAAGGCAAGCCGCTGGAAAAAACGGTCATGGGCATCAAGACCGACAGCAGCCGGCCGGAGGATCCGAAGGATCCCGAAGCGTGCAACCTGTTCGCGCTGTACAGTCTGTTCGCCACGGAGGAGGAGAAAGCGACGTTGGCGGCGCGCTATCGCGCCGGCGGTCTGGCGTACAGCGATGCCAAGAAGATGCTGCTGGAGAAGATCAACACCTTTTTCGGCCCCGCCCGCGAACGCCGCAAGCAACTGGCGGCGAACCCGGAGCAGGTCGAGGAGATCCTGCGCCGTGGGGCGCAGCGCGCGCGGGCGGAGGCATGCAAGACGATGGCCCTGGTGCGCGAAGCCGTCGGTATGAAGGCGGCGAGCGTCGGTTAACGTCGTATTCGCTCTAACGATGCCTTGGCATCGCGCGTCAGCCAAGTGTCGGCGGTGCCCTTCGCCAACGCTTCGAGCAAGCGCCGGGCGTCGTCATCGCCGATCCGCTCTAGTGCTTCCAGAGCCCGGATCTGGCGCAGATGCTCTGGTGTGGGACCGTGGCTCTTTTCCAGCAGCAACTCCACGCGCCGCCGTGCTTCCAGCGATGGCTTGCCGGCCAGAAACCGCTCCAAGGCCGGCACCGCTTGCTCGCCGAGTCGCTCCAGTTCGCGCGTTGCTCGTTCGCGGGCCGCGAAATCGTCGCTATCCAGATCGCGCAACCAAGCGTCGATTCCCTTCTTATCGATCGGGGCGGGTTTGAGGTTGCGGGCGAGGAGTTTGATAGCGGCGTCCGGCGACGCGGACAGCACGCGGATTGCCTCATACGCGGCCTTCGCATCGTCGCCGAGCAAGTCGCGCCAGGCCCTTTCCACATCGCCCGCCTTTCGCGGCGGCTGTTTGGCGATCTTCCCCGCGATGTCCCAAACCAACAGCGTCGAATCTTGGCTCGACGAAACCAGGGCGCGGTCGTCGACGCCGAAATCGAGGCCCGTAATGTCCCCCTCGTGGCCCGTGAAGGAACTGAGCATCTCCCCGCGATGAATGTCCCAGACAAAGATGCCCTCTCCCCCCGTCGGCGGCCAGAGCTTTTTCTCGTGGATTCGTTGCGCCACGGAGTTGGTGGTCCAGGCCAACCAGCGGCCGGTTGATGAAAATCGCAAGACGCCCTCCGGGTATCCGGCCGCTTGGATGTGGGCGCGTTCACGGTGCGTGGCAAGCTCAAACAAGCGAATGCCTTCGACGCTCGCGGCCGCCAGGGTTCGGCCATCGGGGCTGTAAGCGAGTCCCAGCGGCGCGGAGACCTTCCATTCCGGCTGCTCGCGCCAGGTGCGGAGATCCCAGAAGCGCACCCGTCCGTGGTCCGAAGCGGCGAACTGCCGGCCATCGGGGCTGAAGGCGCAGGCGATGCCGTACTCTACTTCATGCTTGCACTGCAACACGGTGCGGCCGGTGGACACGTCCCAGACCTGAATATCGCCCCCCAATCGTTGGGTCCGGGCCAGCCAGCGCCCGTCGGAGGAGAAGACCAGTTGCTTGCCGAAGATCCGCTCGGCGGCCGGGAGCTTGTGGAGTTGTTTGCCCGTGGCGCGGTCGTACACGAGGACGGCATCGAGGCCTCTGTTGGTCGTGGCCAGCAACCGGCCGTCGCCGCTGACGGCGAAACCGCCTCCGTTCAGGTCTTGCTCGACCGGCATCCGGCCAACGATCCTCCCTGTCTGGATCTCCCAGGTGCGGATGGTGGCGTCCCGGCCGAAGGAGAGCAGCCGCCCGTCCGGCGCGACAGCCGCGCCGATAACGTCGCCGCGATGGCCGTCGCCAGGAGGCGGCAGCAATTTGCCCGTTTTCAGATCGTATAATTGCAATTCCTGCTCGCCCCAGAACTGCACCTCCAGCCGCCGGCCGTCTCTCGAAATCGCCATCCGCGCGATGTAGGGACGGCCCAGCTCGATGGTGCGGACGACTTTCCCCGACGGCCAATCGCGCACCAGCGCGAACGGATCGTTGCCGCCGGTGACGATGGTTTTGCAGTCCGGCGTAAAGGCGAAGTACCGAGTCCATGTCTTGTGCCCCTCCAGCGCCGGTCTCTCCTTGCCCGTGGCCATGTCCCAGACCCGCACCAAGGGGCCATAGCTGCCGCAGAGGACCGCCGAACCGTCCGGGGACAGGACGTATTCCGAGTCTCGGGTCTCGGCCCGTTTCGTCATTGGGAACGACCGGCATTGCTTGCCGGTGGCGCGATCGACCAAAGAGATCGAATTGTTCTCCCATCCGTGCAGCACAAGAGTTTTCCCGCCGTCGAGGAAACCGAGTGGTTCGGGCCTTTGGACGTTTGTCTTCCACAGTTCCTTACCCGTCGTCGCGTCCCATAGCCGCACATGCTGCCCCTTCGTGGCGATCCACTTGCCGTCCGCGGTAAAACAAGCCTGGCCGACGTGCTTCCACTCCTCGCGTCCCAGCATTTCTTGTTGTTGCCAGACCGTACAGCGTTTCTCCAAGTCATACAGGGTCAGCATCCATTGCTGCGGTGCTTCCTTCTTCGGTTGTATCTCTACGAGTGTCTCAAGGCGGGTAACGTTACTACCGATGAAATCGTTCGACATGAGCGCGTAACGCCCATTCGGAGAGATGCCGGCGACGTGATACTTTTTGGGCACCGGCCAGACTTCGAGGAGTCGCCCCGTCAGCGCGTCGAGGCGGCGGATTTCACAAGCCCGCGAGGTTCCCTGGAGGGCGAGGTAAGACTTGCCGTCGGGCCACGATTGCCACGAACTCTGAATGCGATGACGGCGCGTTCCCAATCGCCGGATCGCTCCCGGCGGCAGCGGGTCGCCCAGCGCATCGACGCCGCGCTGAACCTGTGCCAGTTCTTCGCGCGCCGGCGGCGCGGCGGCCGGTTGCGCCTCCCGTCTTGCTCCGCCCATACCGATGCCTCCCGCTACCAGGAGGACGACCGCCACGATGCCGATTTTGAGTCGCGAAAAAAGTGTCCCGCCTGTCAGCAACGCCGCCACGGCGCGAGGCATCGGCGCGCCGGCCAGAACGCGCATCACCATCTGGCGCGTCGCCTCGACCAGCGCCGCCGGGACCGTGTCGGCGCTCGTCAGCAACAGCGCGGCGGCCAGCGGCAAACCGAGCTTTTCCAATCGGCCGCGCAGTTTCTGCCGGCCGCGCTCCAGTCGCCCACGCAACACGCCGGGAGAGATGCCGAGTCTTCGAGCGACTTCGAGTTGCGGTCGATCTTCGAGATAACAGAGGATGAGCGGCTGGCGGTACGGCTCCGGCAAACGAGCGATTTCCGCATCAATTATTTGCCGCAGTTCGCGCCAGGTCAGATCGTCGGGCGGCGTCGGCATTGGAGAGCGACGAACGCGCTCGCGGCGACGGCGGCGTTCCTCGGCGCGCCCGGCCCGGCCGGCCAAGCGCGTCGCCACCGTATGCAGCCAGCCAGCCAACGAACCACTACGTTCCAACGTCCCGGCTCGCCGCGCCAATTGCAGAAACGTGGCCTGAAAGGCGTCTTCCGCGGCGTGGGCATCGCCCAGCACACGACGGCACACGCCCCACACCAGAGGACCATAGCGACGCAGCAGCTCCGTGAACGCCGCTTGCTCGCGCGTCGCGGCGAAGTGGTGCAGCAATTCCTGGTCGGGAAGATACGCCTCTGCCGTGGGCAGAAGATGACGCAGGTAGGACAGTACGCTGGAGGACATCGCGCGTTCTCCCGGGGAGTGGCGGCATTCTACCACAATACTGCGCACGCCCCGCGCCCTCGACATGAGACTTCTTCGCCCGTCGTTTCCCGGCAGTTGAAATGTGTATTTGGACGGCGGTTCGAGCCACTCCGTGCGTTAGGGTCTTTTAATCCCGCATTCGTCCCAGCGACGCCCTGGCCTCGCGCGTCAGCCAAGCGTCGGTAGCGCCCTTCGCCAGCGCTTCAAGCAAGCGCCGGGCGTCGTCGTTGCCGATGCGCTCCAGCGCTTCCAGCGCCCGAATCCGGCGGAGATGTTCCCGTGTGCGATCGCTGCTCTTTCCCACCACCCGTTCCACTCGCCGCCGCGCTTCCAGCGACGGTTTGCCGGTCAGGAATCGCTCCAAGGCCGGCACGGCTTGCTCGCCGAGTCGCTCCAGTTCACGCGTCGCGCGTTCACGAACCGCGAAATCGTCGCTATCCAGATCGCGAAGCCAGGCGTCTATTCCTTTCGTGTCGATCGGGGCGGCAGGTTTGAGGTGCTGGGCGAGCAACTTGACGGCGTCACCCGGAGACGCGGACAACACGCGAATCGCCTCATACGCGGCCTTCGCATCATCGCCGAGCAAGGCGCGCCAGGCCCTTTCCACATCGCCAGCCTTCGAGGACGGCTGTTTCGCGGCCATTGCCGCGATGTCCCAAACCAGCAGCGTCGAATCTTGGCTCGACGAAATCAGGGTGCGGTCGTCGGCGCTGAAGGCGAGGCCCGTAATGTCGCCGTCGTGGCCCGTGAAGGAGCCGAGCATCTCGCCGCGCTGAACGTCCCAAACAAAAATGCGCCCGGTCAGCGACCATCTCAATGGATCTTCGCTTCGTTGCGCGACCGGGCTATTGGTCCAGGCCAACCAGCGGCCGGCTGATGAAAACCGCAAGACGCCCTCCGGGTAGCCCTTCGGGGGGATGTGGGCGCGTTCGCGGCGCGTTGCAAGTTCAAAGAGGCGGACGCCTTCGACGCTCGCGGTCGCCAGGATTCGGCCCTCGGGGCTGTAGGCCAGCCCCAAGGGAGCGAACGCCTTTAATTCCGGCTGCTCGCGCCAGGTGCGAACGTCCCAGAAGCGCACCCGTCCGTGGTCCGAAGCGGCGAATTGCCGGCCATCCGGGCTGAAGGCGCAGGTGATGCCGTACACCACCTTATGCTTGCACTGCAACACGGTTCGGCCGCTGGGCACGTCCCAGACCTGGATGCCGCCTTCCGAACGGTCGGACCCGGCCAGCCATTGCCCGTCGGGAGAGAATACGAGGTGCTTGCCGACAGTTCGTTCGGCGGGGAGCTTGTGGATCGGTTTGCCCGTCGCGCGCTCGTAAATGAGGATGGCATCGATATCGCTGTTGGTCGTGGCCAGCAGCCGGCCATCGCGGCGGACGGCGAAGCCGCCGGCATTCAGATCTTGCTCGACCGGCAGCTGAGCGACGACCCGTCCCGTCTTCACGTCCCAGGTGCGGACGGTCGCGTCCTTCGAGAACGAGAACAGCATTCCGTCAGCCGCGACCGCCACGCCGTAGACATCGCCCCGGTGGCTATCGACAGGGACGGACAACGGTCTACCTGTTTTCAGATCGTAAAAGTGCAGCGCCTGCTCACCCCAGAACAAAACCTCCAACCGCTGACCGTCTGCCGAAATCGCCATCCGCTCGGCGCCGCCGCGGCCCAGCTCAATCGTGCGGACGACTTTCCCCGATGGCCAAGCGCGCACCCGCACGAACGGATCGTTCCCGCCGGTGACGATGGTCTTGCCGTCCGGCGAAAAGGCGAAATCGCGCGCCCACTTCTTGTGTCCGTCCAGCGCCGGTTTCTCTTTGCCGGTGGCCATGTCCCAGAGCCGAATCGAGGAGCCGACCGTGCCGAACAGGACCGCAGACCCATCCGGCGTCAAGGCGCAATGCCCCGTCTGATCTCGCGGCATGGTCGGGAAGGAACGATGTTTTTTGCCCGTGGCGCGATCGAACAGACAAACATTGTTCGCCGGATCGCGCAGGACCACGGTGCGGCCGTCGTCCACAAAGCCGAGCGGTTCGAGACCCGGATTGCCCTCCCACAATTGCTTGCCCGTAGCGGCATCCCAGAATCGCGGCCTTCCCCGACCGTAGGCGCCGGTCGTGGCGATCCACTTGCCGTCGGCTGAGAAACAGGCCGAATCGACGTGTTTCCAGTCCTTGTCTTCCAGGTTTTCGCGGTTTTCCCAGACGGCCTCTCGCTTGGCCAGGTCGTACAGAGTCAGCACCCATTGCTGGGTCTGTTTCTGGCCCGGCATGCGAATGCCGGAAAAAAAGATATACTCGCTCTCCATTAGAGCGTACCGTCCGTCCCGAGAGAAGCCGGCAATGTGGTGCCAATGCGGCACCGGCCAGGTTTCAAGGAGGCGGCCCGTGATCGCGTCGAGGCGACGGATCTCGTGGGCTGTCCCGATGCGCTGGAGGGCGAGGTAAGATTTGCCGTCGTCGGACGACTGCCACGCGAGCGGCCAGACCTGAATGCGATGACGGCGCGTTCCCAGTCGCCGGATGGCTCCCGGCGGCAGCGGGTCGCCCAGCGCATCGACGCCGCGCTGCGGCTGCGCCGGTTTCTCAGAAGCCGGCGGCGCGGCGGCTGGCGGCTGCGCTTCCCGTCTTGCTCCGCCCATACCGATGCCTCCCGCTACCAGGAGGACGACCGCGACGACGCCGAATTTGAGCCGCGAGAGAACCGTCCCTCCCGTCATCAACGCCGCGATGGCGCGAGGCACCGGTGCGCCCGCCAGCACGCGCATCACCATCTGGCGCGTCGTCATGCACAGACCCGCCGGGACCGTGTCGGCGTTCGTCAGCAACAGCGCGGCGGCCAGCGGTAAACCGAACTTCTCCAGACGACTGCGCAGTTTCTGCCGGCCGCGCTCCAGGCGTCCGCGTAACACGGACGGAGAGAGTCCGAGACGGCGAGCGGCCTCGCTTTGCGTTCGATTCTCCAAATAGCAGAGGATGAGCGGCTGGCGATACACTTCCGGCAGGCGGGCAATCTCCTCGTCGAGGATTTGCCGCAGTTCGCGCCAGGTCAGATCGTCGGCCGGCGTCGGCATGGGGGAGACACGGCTGCGTTCGCGGCGACGGCGACGTTCCTCGGCGCGCCAGGCGCGGCGGGCCAGTCGGGTGGCCACCGTGTGCAGCCAACCGGCCAGCGCGCCGTCGCGCGTCAGTGTCCCGGCTCGCCGCGCCAGTTGCAGAAATGTGGCCTGAAAGGCGTCCTCCGCGGCGTGCGCGTCGCCCAGCACGCGACGGCACACGCCCCACACCAGAGGGCCATGGCGACGCAGCAATTCCGTGAACGCCGCCTCCTCGCGATCGGCGGCGAACCGGCGCAGTAAGTCCTCGTCCGCGAGGTACGCTCCCGTCGTGGGCAGAAGATGACGCAGGTAGGACAGTACGCTGGAGGACATCGCGCGTTCTCCCGGGGAGTGGCGGCATTCTACCACAATACTGCGCACGCCCCGCGCCACCGACATGAGACTTGGCTGCCCGTCGTTTCCCGCCAGTTGAAATTGCGTCCCTTCGCCCTTGTTTCATATAATCCGCCCAGTGGCCGGGATGGCCGATGTTACCCTCTTTCTCATTAGGACGTTAATGCCGTGAACGCGAACCGCTATTTGTTCACCAGCGAATCCGTCTCCATGGGCCATCCCGACAAGGTGGCCGACCAGATCAGCGACGCCATTCTCGATCACTGCCTCGCCGCCGACCCGCTCAGCCGCGTGGCCTGCGAAACGATGGTGACGACCGACCTGGCCGTGGTCTCCGGCGAGATCACCACGTCGGCCAACCTGAGCCGCTCCGTCGTCGATCGCCTGGTGCGCGACACCATCCGCGAGATCGGCTACGTCGATCCGGCGATCGGCTTCGCCGCCGACACCTGCCAGGTGCAGTGCCATCTGCACAGCCAATCGCGCGACATCGCCGCGGGCGTGGACACCGGCGGCGCCGGCGATCAGGGCATGATGTTCGGCTTCGCCTGCAACGAGACGCACACCTTCATGCCGCTGCCGATTTACCTGGCGCATCGCCTCGTCGAGAACCACGCCCGGTTGCGCCGCAGCGGCGAACTGCCGTTCGTCCGCCCCGACGCCAAGAGCCAGGTGACGGTCGAGTACAACGAGGACGGCAGCTTTCACCGCATTCACACCCTGGTTCTCTCGACGCAGCACGACGAGAGCGTGGTCGAGAAGCGTAACGGCCGCGAGTATTTCTCCGACAAGGCCCGCGAGGAGATCATTGACAAGCTGATCCTGCCGACGTTGCAGGCCGAGAACAAGAAACTGGTCAAGGACGGCAAGCAGATTGAGTTGATCGCGCCAGGCGGATCGCCGAGCCGCCACGATGAGGAAGTGATTTACTGCCACATCAACCCGACAGGCATTTTCCTGGAGGGCGGCCCGCACGGCGATTGCGGCCTGACGGGACGGAAGATCATCGTCGATACCTACGGCGGGCGCGGGCGGCACGGCGGCGGCGCGTTCAGCGGCAAGGATCCGACCAAGGTCGATCGCTCTGCCGCCTACATGGGCCGCTACATCGCCAAGAACGTCGTCGCGGCCGGACTCGCCGCTCAGTGCGAGGTGCAGTTGTCCTACGCCATCGGCTATCCCGACCCGCTCAACATCTGGGTCAGCACGTTCGGCACGGCGGCGCGCGGCCTGCGCGACCCCGACATCGCCGAGGTGATCCGCAAGCAGTTCAAGCTGACGCCGCGCGGCATCATCGAGACGCTCGACCTGCGCCGGCCGATCTACCGCGAGACGGCGCGACACGGTCATTTCGGCCGCGAACTGGCTCCGTTCAGTTGGGAGAAGACCGACATGGCCGCCACGCTGCGACGGGCCATCGAGAAAGCGGCGTGAAGTTCGCCCCTAGCCCTCGTGGGGCAGGCTTCTAGCCTGTCTGCCCCACGGGGGTGAAACCAATTCTCATTTCCGTCGCCCCGCCGTCACATCCACCTCGGTTTCGTGCAGGAACTGCGCCGCCTGCTCCGGCGGCACCGGGTTGATGTAAAAGCCGGTGCCCCACTCGAAGCCGGCCACGCGCGTCAGCCGCGGAATGATCTCCATGTGCCAGTGATAATGGGGCAATAACTGAGTATCGAACGGCGACGTGTGAATGATGTAGTTGTACGCCGGCTTGTCCAGTGCCGACTCGATCTTCAGCAAAATCGTCTTCAGCACCGTTCCCAGCTCATCCACCTCGTTTTTCTGGATGTTCTCGTAATGGCTGTTGTGCGTCTTGGGCAAGATCCACGTCTCGAACGGGAAGCGGGCGGCGTAAGGACAGAAGCTGACGAAGTTCGGCGTGTCCAGCACGATGCGCTTCTCGGCCTGCGATTCCTGATGGATCATGTCGCAGTAGATGCAGCGGCCGCGATAGTTGAAAAACTCCAGGGAGCCGGACATCTCCTCCCACACATTGATGGGCACGATCGGCGTGACGATCAGCTGCGAGTGCGAATGTTCCAGCGACGCGCCGGCGGCAGCGCCGACGTTTTTGAAGACCATGCCGTAGACCAGGCGCGGGTCTTTTTTCAGATCGACGAGGCGATCGCGGTAGACCCAAAGGATCTCGCGGATGTTGTCCTCCGAGAGGTTGGCCATGCTGATTTCGTGGTGCGGACATTCGAGAATGACCTCGTGGGCGCCGATGCCGTTCATCTTGTCGTAGATGCCGTCGCCGCGCTTGTTGAGGTCGCCTTCGATTTGCAGGGCAGGGAACTTGTTGGGCACGACGCGCACGCGCCAGCCTTTCTCGTTGGAGCGCGTGTTGCGATCGCGATACGCGAGGATTTCGTGGGGCGTCTTGTCCTCGTTGCCTTCACAGAAGGGACAGAAGGCGTCATCGGGCATGGGATCGTCCTTGGGAGCGACCGGCCGCTTGGCGCGGTCGGTGGCGATGATGACCCAGCGTCCCACGATAGGATCCTTGCGCAGTTCCGGCATCGGCAATCCTCGCAGTGAAGCAGCAAAACCTTGAAGCGTTTGATCCATATCAACGCCTAATAGAACGGCGAGCGGGGGGCTTACGCCTACCCCCCTTGAGCGATTATCCTCAAGGATAGGAAGGTCTTCCTGCAAAAGCGAGACGACCTTGAACCCGGATTTCCCACATGGCTTGGTCGTTTCGGTTTGGCGTTTGCGCCTTTTCCCTAAAAAACCCAACGTTTCCAACGACTCGGAACGTCGTCGCGGTGCGTCCGCGGCGCGTCGCGTGAGCCGATGGCGAAGGCTGAGGACCGGTGAAGGGGCTTGTGCCGCGTGCTCAGCCGCGGACGGAGCGAATCCCGGTTGCACTTTTGGGGCTAATTCCTTGCAATCGCACCTTCGGGGGGTTAACCTCAGCCGGTGGCGTCGTAGCCGAGGCCACAGGCGCCAGCCATCTGGGAAAAGTCACACCAAAGTAGATGTCGTCCGTGCTGACTCTCGGGGCGGGCGTGACTCCTGATTCATCCAACGCGCCTGTCCCATCGTTGTGCCGTTCGCGAGAAACAAGAGATTCCATCCGAAAACCCTGTTGAGGAGTTTGCGATGTTCCGCCGCAATGTTTCATTGTCGATGGTGGTGTTGGTCTTGACGCTCGGCTGCAAGGACGAGCCATCTTCGCCGAAGTCGAAAACGCCGGAAGACCTCACGAACGTTCCGGCCGACTTCACCATGACGGCGAAGGATTACGACAAGGATTACAACAAGGACGCGCAGAGCAGTCAGAAATACTACACGAAGGTTATCGAACTCAGCGGTGAGGTCTCCAAGGCCTACGGGGGACATACCGGAGATGGCAAGCCGTTCTTCAAACTTATCGCGGATCAAGGGGCGTGGCACTACATCCACTGCACACCCGTTGACCCGCAACCGTGGGCGAAGATCGTTCCGGGACAGCAGATCAAGGTCAAGGGGAGAGAAGATCGCGGCTTGCAGAGTTGCGTGATCGTGGACTACGGCAAAGATCCCTCCATCACGATCAGCCCGGAGGAGCTGGCGAAGGAATATCAGGCCGACCCGGAGGCCACAGGCAAGAAATACAACGAAAAGTATCTCCGCCTGGAAGGAGACGTGGTTTCCCTGACACTCGGTAAAAAGGGAGAAATTGGCAGAACTGATGACAAGCTCGTCTTGAAAGGGAACGGAGCGGTTCAAATCGAGTGTTGGTTCATAGGCGATTTCCGGAGCAAGGAACCCGAAAATGCCCAGGGCCAAGCGCGTCTCAAGATCGTCGGCATGTTCAAAAAGGACGCGGACAAGAACAAAGTCAAACTGGAGAATTGCCACGCGATCTTGCCGTGATCGAACTTCCGGCGCTACACCCAAACGCCCGTTCGTGTGGCCAACGATTTGCCGCAGAACAGCAAATGGTCCTCGATGACATCGAGAAAGACTCGGGAAAATCGGGTCACTTGTGATCAGAACTTTGGTCGGGAGACCGTGCCACAACGGAGGGCATCGACGCGGCGCCGCACTTTTCGCGTGCATCTCTCGAGGCCGGCATGTACATTAGTGGATAAGCTCGCCCACGCCCTCCGCTGCCTCCCCGCCGTTTCGCCCTCCTACCCACACCGCTCCGCCGGTGGGCCTCCTTCGTCGGCCCACCCTACGATCCCGCCGGATGGAGCAACTATTCACACCCGAGGCGACATCATGACCGCACACAACGAGGAACCGAGGACGATCCTGGTGGTCGAGGACGACCGCGAATTGAGCGACGGCCTGCGGGCCGTGCTGGAACAGCAAGGCTATCGCGTCATCCAGGCGATCAACGGCATCCAGGCGCGCGACGTGGTTTACCAGAAGCGTCCCGATCTGATGGTACTGGACATGATGATGCCGCGCATGGGCGGCTTCCCGGTGCTGGAGCATTTCCGCAACCGCACCGACGCGCCGCCGATCATCATGATAACGGCCAACGAGGGCAGCCGGCACAAGGCCTACGCCGAGTTCCTCGGCGTCATCGACTACATCCGCAAACCGTTCGCCATGGAGGAACTGCTCGAAAGCATCGCCAAGGGACTGACGCCGCCGCCGGCGGACGAGCCTTTCGAGGAAACGCCGGAGACGAAGGGCCGCCGCCGCGTGCGTTGAGCGAACCTCTCCGATGAGGAAGGGCGGTCCCTTGCCGCCCTTCCTCACTTTCGGACGGCAAACGGCGGTATAATCATTTCTGTTTTTCGAGAAAGCCGCAAAATATCGTAACCGTTTCGGAGCGCGGCGGATCATTTCTTACGGAAGCATTGAGGCCGTGGGGAACCGACCGATGGCAACTGGTTCGCGCCTCGCCGTTTTGGGGCGCGTACACGAGTGGATCGCCGCATGGGGGCACGACGCGCTCAGCGACGGTGAATTGCTGGCCGCTTACGTGGCGCGGCGCGACGTGGCCGCTTTCGCGGCGCTGATGCGCCGTCACGGCCCATTGGTCTTCAATATTTGCCGTGGCGTCCTCCGCAATGAACACGACGCCGAGGACGCTTTTCAGGCCGTCTTCCTCGTCCTTGCCCGCAAGGCGTCGTCGATCCGCCGGCACGCCTCCATCGGCGGCTGGCTCTACAAAGTGGCGCACCACGTCGCCCTCAAGGCCCGCGCCGCCCAGCGGAGCAATCCGCAACCGCTCGACGTCGTCGCGGAGGACGGCGACCCGGCCGTCGCCCTGGCACGTCGAGAGTTGTGTGAGGCGCTCAACGAGGAGATGCGCCGGTTGCCTGATAAATATCGCTTGCCGCTGGTGCTTTGTTACCTGGAGTCTTTAACGACGGGAGAGGCAGCGCGGAGGCTGCGCTGGCCGGTGGGCACGGTCAAAGTTCGTCTGATGCAGGCTCGCGAGATGCTGCGCAAACGCCTCGGACGCCGGGGATTCGCCTTATCCGTGGGCGGGTTGGTTTCTCTGTTGACCCTGCGAGCGGCGCCCGCCACCGCCGGCCCGGTCCTCGCGGAGATGATGGGTCGCTTCGCAACGCAACTGCCGGCGAACGCCGGCACCACGGTGGAGACAGCGAGTCGCGCCGCCCTGCTCGCCGAAGGTTCCCTTCTCGCCATGCGCGCTGCCCGGCTCAAGGCGGCGCTGTTCGGACTGCTGATCGCCGCGATGCTGAGCGCCGGTGGCGGGGCGTTGCTCTATCGACTGACGACGGATCGAGAGTCCGTCGCGGCGGAACTCCAACCGCCGACTGCGGCGCCGAGCCGCGGCGAGGTTGGAACGCAGCGGCCGACGCCGCCGGAGGCTCCGTTGCGGTTGGAAACGCCGGTGGTCGCGCTGACGGTCGCCGGAGACGGCACCTGGCTCGCCGCCACAGGCGCGGACGGACACATCCGGTTGTGGGATTGGCCGTCTCGCCGGCTGCGCCTCGAACTGGAGGCGATCCGCTCCAAAGACATCCCGGAGGAAGAGGACGGCCCGGAGAAACGGCCGTGGACGAGCGACCTCACTCTGGTCTCGCTGGGCCGTGACACGCTCGCCGTCCAAATCGGGAACGGTTCTCCCAGCGACTCCGAGGTCATTCTCTGGGACACGCTCACGGGGCAGGAGCGGCAGCGATTCGCGGCCGGCAACGTCTGCGCTTTCTCACCCTCCGGCGATGCGCTGGTCACTGTCCAAGGAGAAGCGCTCGTTGTGCGCGACCTGCTCACCGGCCGCGAGCGGCGCATCGAGAATGCCGTGAAGGACAAGCCCTCGGCGCTGGCGGTCTTCGCCGACGGACGCACTCTGGGCCTGGCCAATCGCTCTGGGATGATTCACCTCCGCGAATTGTCCTCAGGCGAGTTGCGGCGAAGCTTTTCGGTACCGATGCCCGGCCCGATCCCCCGGCCGCGTGACGGCCTGGTGTTCTCGCCGGACGGCGCTCTCGTGACGCTCGGCGGCAGTTGGGACGGCAGCTTGCCTCTTTGGGCGACCGGCACCGGCACGCTGGTTCGGACACTGCCGATTACGGAGGGGTTGATTCACAGCGTCGTTTTCTCCGCCGACGGCGCCTTGCTGGCCGCGGCGACGCGCGAGGAATCGCTGCGCATCGTCCGCACCGCCGACGGGCGGACCCTCGCCATTATTCCTCGACCGCACGGCGAGGCCGGGATAACCACCGCAACCTTCGCCTCCAACAGCAAAACGCTGTTCTCAGCGGGCACCGACGGCACCGTCCGCGGCTGGCCGTTGCCCTGATACACCGCAACCGATGTTTTGAGGAGCCAGGGCGCTCTCCGCCGCGCGCGGCGCGGACGGCACGCTCCCGCTCCGACCTTTTGCAACCTCACGAGGACGAACAATGTTAGACCACAACCATCTCGCAACCTATTTCGATCGCCGCCATTTCCTCAAAGGAGCGCTGGCCGGCGCCGCGCTCGCCGGCGCGGGCTTGTTTGAGGGAACGGCTGCTGCCGATCCCACGCCGAAAGAGAAAAAACGAACCAAAGCCTGCATCCTTCTGTGGATGAGCGGCGGACCAAGTCAGATCGACACCGTCGATCCCAAGCCGGACGCTGCGGTTGAGATTCGCGGCGAGTTCCGCGCCATCAACACGACTGTCAAGGGCGTCCGCTTTTGCGAGCACCTGCCCCACCTGGCGAAGCAGGCCGACAAACTGGCCATCATCCGCTCCATGAACACGACCGACGGATCGCACGAGCGTGCCACCTATCACATGAAGACCGGCTATCCGATCGCTCCGGGCCTGGACCATCCCGAGATGGGCGCGGTGATCGCCAAATACTTGGGCGATCCCAAAAGTAAATTGCCTGGCTTCGTGTCTCTGGGGGCGGGCGGCATCGTGAGAAAGCAGCCGAGCGAGGGGTTTCTCGGACCCGCTTATCAGCCCTGCGTTCTGGCCTCCCTCGACGACGCCCTCGGCGGTGAGATCAAGAAAGTCTGCGATCTGAGCAAGGAATGGCCGAAGTACAAGGACATCTACGGCGATACGGTTTTTGGCCGCAACTGCCTGGCCGCGCGGCGGTTCGTCGAGTCCGGCGTGCCGTTCGTGGAGGTGAAACTCGACGGCTTCGACGCCCATTCCGGCATCGCCGAGATCATGAAGGTGCGCTTGAAGACGCTCGACCCAGCCTGGGCCGGCCTGGTGCGCGATCTACACGACCGCGGCTTGCTGGAAAGCACGCTGGTCGTCTGGATGGGCGAGTTCGGTCGGACGCCGAAGATCAACCGTGGCCTCGGCCGCGATCACTGGATGAGGGGTTGGAGCGTCGTTCTGGCGGGCGGCGGCATCAAGGCGGGCCTGACCTACGGGGCCACCGATAAGACCGGTATGGCCATCAAGGAAAATCCGGTCACGGAGGGCGAGTTGCTGGCGACCATCTACACCGCCCTCGGCATCGACCCGCAATCCAAGAACCCCGCCGGCGGAGAGAACATCCCCCTGGTGCCGGAGGGATCGAAACCGATCAAGGCGTTGCTGGCATGAACCCGCGGACGTTCGAGCAGGTCCGGCGAGCCGAGCCGGACCAGAGGGTGCCGCTCGGCTCGCGGCACCTACGTCAGTCCTTCGAGCAGTCCGGTGCTGTCGCCCAGTTTGCTCGTTCGCGCGTCCATGCGGTCGAGCATCGCCAGCCACAGATTGTTCAACGGCGTTTCCTTCGGATAGCGCAGGTGCCGGCCGGACTTGAGACTGCCGCCGCCCTTGCCGGCCAGCAGCACCGGCACATCGTGATGCGTATGCCGGTTGCCGTCTTCGATGGCGCTGCCGTAGGCGATCATGCTATTATCGAGCAGCGTGCCGTCGCCCTCCTTCACCGACTTCAATTTGCCGATCAGGTAGGCGAACTGCCCGACGTGATACTTGTTGATCTCGCGCACCTTGGCGATCATCTTCGGATCGTTGCGATGGTGCGTCAGTTCGTGATGGCCCTCGGACACACCGACCATGCGGTACTGAAGGTTGCTGCCTTCGCGCGCGAACATGAACGTGGCGATGCGCGTCACGTCGGCCTGGAACGCCAGCACCAAGAGATCGCACATCAAACGGAAGTGCTGGCCCAGGTCGGCGGGCTGATTGGGCCGGGCCGCTCCCATCGGCACTTGCGGCGGCGGCAGCTTCTCGGCGCGAGCGATGCGCTGCTCCATCTCGCGCACGCAAGTCAAGTATTGCTCCAACTTCTGCCGGTCGGCGCCGCCAAGTTGCTTGTCCAGGTCGCGCGCATCTTCCAGCACGGCGTCGAGGACGCTGGTCTTCAGCCGGCCGCGCTTGGCGCGTCCGGGATCGTCAATCTTGCCGGAAAACAGCCGATCGAACACCAGTTTCGGATCGGTTTCGGTCGGCAGCGGCGACGTGGCGTTGCGCCAGGCCAACGTATGCTCGTAGACGCACGAATAGCCGCTGTCGCAGTTGCCGCTGCCGCGAAAGCGCTCGATGCCGATTTCCAGCGACGGCAATCGCGTGCGGTCGCCGATGCGGGCGGCCGCGATCTGATCGGCTGAGACGCCGGCGCGGAAGTTCGCTCCCGCCGTCTTGCGGGCCTGCGCGCCGGTCAGAAAGGCGGCCGAGGCGCGGGCGTGATCGCCGGGTCCGTCGCCGTTGGGACGGGCCTTGTCGCACGTCAACCCGCTCAGCACCAGCACATCCTGTTTCACCGAGGCGAGCGGTTGCAGGATCGGCGGCAACTCGAAGTCCGCGCCCTCCGTCTTCGGTTTCCAGTCCACCGGGATGACGCCGTTGGGCACGTAGACGAAGGCCATGCGCCGCGGTGCAGTCGGCTTGCCGGCCGCCCGCACGGGACGCGGCAACATCGCCTCAAGCAGCGGCAGCGTCACCGCCGTACCGACGCCGCGCAGCACCGTCCGCCTCGAAATCCGCCGCCCGTGCATCATCGCTTTCCTCCCGTCGCGGTCCGCATCTGGAAGGGATCACTGTGGACGACTCCCCTCACGAGAACGGAGAACCGATACTCGTTTTTGCTCAGCGCGTCGAGGATTTTGTCCACGGCGCAGCGATCGTAATGTTCCAGTCCGCGTCCCAGGGCGTACGTCAACATTTTCTCCGTCAAGCAGCGCCCAAACAAATCTTTTTTGCCTTTGAGGATGGTTTTTAGCTCGGCCGGACCCTTGAAGGACCGTCCGCCCGGCAGCGTCCCGGACGGGTCGATGGCCGCCTTGCCGTCCCGGTCGCGCCAGGCGCCGACGGCGTCGAAGTTCTCGAAAGCGAAGCCGATCGGGTCCATCTTCTGATGGCACGAGGCGCACACAGCGTTGGCGCGGTGCATCTCCATGACCTGACGCAGCGAGCCGGTGAGCCGTTTTTCCTCCTTCAGTTCCGGCACGTCCGGCGGCGGCGGCGGCGGCGGCGTGTTGAGGATCTGATCCAGCACCCATTTGCCGCGCTTGACCGGCGAGGTCCGCGTCGGGTTCGAGGTCAGCGTCAAAATGCTGGCGTGCGTCAGAATGCCGCCGCGATTGGCCGGCAGCTTCACGCGCTGGAAGTCCTTGCCTTTGACGCCCTCGATGCCGTAGTGTCGCGCCAGTCGTTCGTTGACGAAGCTGAAGTCCGCGTCGAGCAAATCGAGGATGCCGCGGTCCTCCTTCACGACCGCCGCGAAGAACAGTTCCGTCTCCTTCCGCATGGCGTCGCGCAGCTCCGCGTCGAAGCCCGGAAACGTCTTCGCATCGGGCGTGACGGAATCGAGCTTATTCAGCGTCAGCCATTGTCCGGCGAAGTTTTGCTCGAACGCGACCGACTTCGGATCGGCGAGCATCCGGCCGATCTGTCGATCCAGGTTCTTGCGCAATTCGTTCCGCGCCGCCAGGGAGAATAGTTCCTCATCGGGCATCGTGCTCCACAGGAAGTACGACAGCCGGCTCGCCAGTTCATGCTCACCGATGGGATACGCCTCTCCCGGTTTCACCCCCGGCGGATCGCGCTCGACGCGGAAGAGGAAGTACGGCGACACCAGCACGCCGGACAGGGCCAGCCGCACACGGTCCTCGAAGCGCTCACCCTCCTTCTCGCCCCGATCGTACAACTTCAGCAAACGCTCGATCTCCGCGTCCGTCACCGGACGGCGGAAGGCGCGCGTGGCGAAGCGCGTCAGGATTTCGCGCGCCGCCGGGCGCGGTTCCCGCCCTTCCTTGTGGGCCATGATGCGGCGATGGCTTTCGGGCAACTTCGGCGGCGGCGGATTGTACGGCCCATCCAACACGATGTTGCGGATGACGAGTTGACGTTTCTGTTTGTCCTTGTCCTCGGAGGGATTCACGAAGGAGAGGGAGATGCGCGCCGACCCCGTCTTGAGCCGGACCTTCGCTTCGAGCGTCTCCGGCTTCGCCTTCTCCGCCTTCACCTTGAATTCCTTGATTTCCTCGCGGTTGATTCGCAGGGCCGCCCGCACCGGCTCCTCGCCGACCTGTTCGGCGTAGGCCTCGATGCGGATGGTGTAATCGCCCTCCTCGAAAAAATTCTGCCCGCCGACCTGCCCGCGCGCCCGCAACACCGCCACGTCGAAGCGGCGCAGCTCGCCGGCACTTTGCGGAAAGATACGCAGACCGCCAAGCCGCGACTTGGCCGGCTTCGGCGGATCAAGAATGACGATGGCGCGGTCGAGAATCGCATCGGCCGCGATGAGATATTTTTCCAAGAGCAGCGGCGACAGCGACAGCACATCGCCGATGTTGTCGAAGCCGTAGCCGACGTCGTCGGCCGGAAAGTCGGCGGCGGGCTGGAAGTCGATGCCGACGAGATCGCGGATGGTGTTGTTGTATTCGCTTCGGTTGAGCCGCCGCAGTGTGACGCGGCCGGGGTTGCGCGTCTGTCCGCAGTCGAAGCGGGCGAACACGGCATCGATGGCCCGAAGTACTGCCTCCCTGTCCGCGACGGGCGGCCGCGGCCGCTCTTTCGGCGGCATCTCGCCGCCGCGAACCATTTGCACGACGTTCTCCCACACCTTGCGGTCCTTCACGATGCTCTCGTCGTCCTTGTATTTATCGAGCGTGAGGTCGCCGCGACTCTTGCCGTTGCCGTGGCAGCGATAGCAATGCTGGCGCAGGAAGGGCACGACATCGCGGACGAAGCTGGCGTTCGGCTGTTTTTTCGGCGCGGCGGAAGGGGGAGGCGCGCCGCGGGTGCTAGAGAAATCCCAACAGGCCACGACGAGGGCGAGGGCGAAAGCGCCAAGCAGCGAGTAGCGCAACGTCATCCTCATTGTCCTCATCTTGCCCTCATGCCTTTCATCGCGCCGCGGTCGTCTGAGAGCGATCGCGCGAGTCCATGCCCTGCCGCGAGTATAACGGTGTGAGCGCCGGGTGTTCCAGCGAAAAACGCCAGGATTTGAAGAGAAGCGATGAATAAATTATGAGTAAGCGAGCGGAGGAGACGGCTCAGCCGAGAATGCGGTCCCAGCGAGCCTTGTGGTAGGCGATCTTCTGCGCCGCCGTCATCTTCGTGAAGTCCACCGTGCCGTTGCTCTCGGCCTTGCCGTTTGTTTGCCCCTTGCTCGTCTTCTTGTCCGCACAGTCGCAGGCGCCGTGCGCGTTGCTCTTGCAGGCACAGGCGGCGGCCGGTTCCTTCGTCTTCGTATCGGCGGGGCTGGGCGGCACGCTGATGACGACGCCGTTGCCGCCGTAGCTCATGACGTTTGTTTGCAACTTCATGTCGTCGTTTAGCGCGCGATACGGCTTGATACCGAGGTGCTGCAAGACGCCGTGATACGCCCGCACCGCCTCCTCGGCGCCGACCTCGCCGTCGGCGATCAGACGCAAAAAGCGGATGAAGGCGAGTTGATTTTCGGCGTTGTTGATCTTGCGTCCGAACAGCGCGACACGCGCGCCGTACTTCTTGGCCTCGCTCAGCAGTTTGAAGGCGTCGTAGGTGGTGCCTGCCGAACCGCCGAGGATGCCGACGACGAGGTGCGGATCGTAATGGACCAGCTCCTCCATCGCCTTCGGCCCGTGATAGACCATTTTCAGAAACAGCGGCCGGCCCTTGTTGGTGACGCCGCCGAGCGTGCGAACGATGGCGTCGTTGATGAAGCCGGGCAATTCGCCGGCCTCGACCGCTTCCGGCCGATTGGGATCGAATACTTCGAGAAAGTGGCGGAACCCCTTGCGCTCGGCCTCCAGGCGGAACTGCTTGTACTCTTCCAGGGCGGTGCGGTCCAGCACCGTATCGTTGTTGAACGTGATGCTGTACAGGCCGAGGTTCGCCCCGAGATGGCGTTCCTCCGGTTTGCAATCGAGATGGCCGCACTGGATATGATCGAGCGTGGCGGTGCGAAAGGGCAGCGACGGCGAGGTCGGATATTTGCTGCCGCGGATGATGTGAATGTCGGTGGTGTCGTTGGCGCGGGCGGCGGGCGTGACGGGGCTGTTGTCGAACAACCGTTTGTGGATGGTCAATACTTCGCTGGTGCTGGCGGCCATCAGCATGATGTCCACCAATTTCGCCTCGACGATCTGCGTAATGATGTCGCGAAACTCGGCCAGGCTGCGATAGCGCAGCTCGCCGCTGTGCGCTTCCGGCGAGCGACCGGGCGCGCCGATGGCGAGCGCCATGTCGGCATCCTTGGCGTCGGCGAGGATGAAGTCCTTGCAGCCGTGCGGATCGGCGTGGATGCGAGCGAGTTTGAGGTCGAGGGATTTCTGAATCATGACTGCCCTCAGAATTAACCGCCAAGACGCCAAGGACGCCAAGAAAAGAAGAGAGAAGACAAAAAAGCAGACAATTCCGCTTGTGTAATTCTCTTTCCGTCCTTGGCGTCCTTGGCGTCTTGGCGGTTTATTTTGTTTGCCAGGCGGTCCGCGGGATCGTCCGGCCATTCCCCGCTGGGACCGCGTTGCCTTTCGGGGCCGGTGTTCCCGTTTGATTCGCCCGCACCTTGCCGACGCGCGCCTCGACCTGATCGATCGTCTCGCGCAGCACGCGGGCCGATTGCTGCATCGCCAGCCGTTCCTTCGGCGTCAGCGCCAGCTCGATCTGCTGCCGCACACCGCCGCAGCCGACGACGGTTGGCACCGACAGGCACACATCGCGGATGCCATACAGCCCCTGCTGCAAGCTGCTGACCGGTAGCACGCGCCGGCTGTCGCGGGCCAGCGATTCGACGACTTCGCGGATCGACAAGCCCACGGCGAACCCGGAGCCGCCCTTGAGCTTGATAAGCTGCGCCCCCGCCGTTTTCGTGTCCTCGAACGCCTCGCGCTGAACGGCCGGTGAGAACGTCGGCCACTGTTCCAGCGGCAGACCGGCCACCGTGGCACTGGACCAGATCGGCACCATGCTGTCGCCGTGCTCGCCGAGGATCATCGCCTGCACCTGCGAGGCCGGCACTTCCAGGCGCTTGGCGAGATAGCCGCGGAAACGCGCCGTGTCGAGCTGCGTGCCCAGACCGACGACGCGCTGCCACGGCAAACCGCTGCGCTGCACTGCCAGATACGTCAGCACGTCCACGGGGTTGCTGACGATGACGAGATAGGCGTTGTCCTTCAGGCCGGCGCTCTTGACCTGATCGAGCAGCGACAGGAACAGATCGACGTTGCGGTTGATGAGATCGAGCCGGCTTTCGTCGGGCTTGCGGCGCAGGCCGGCCGTGATGACGACGATATTGCTCGTCTTCACGTCGTCCATCGTGCCGGCGCTGAGGCGCTGATCGCTGGTCAGCGCCGCGCCGTGCAGCAGTTCCAGGGCGTGCCCCTTCGCCGCGTCGGCGTTGGCGTCGATGAGACACAGGTGGTTGGCGATGCCGCCGCACTGCAAGGCGTAGGCGGCCATGCTGCCGACCAACCCGCCGCCGCCGATGATACTGACTTTCATGGTACTACTCGCACGTTATGGAGCAGGAGTGTTCGTCTTGCTGGACTCGCTCGCCGGTGATTGCTCAGCCGCCTGACGGGCCAGCGCCCGGTCGTACTGGACCTTGTAAATCTTCAGCCGAACAAGCACCGTGATGATGCATGCTATCCAGGCCGAGCCGAGTACCCATCTCATGCTCAGCAAGTACGATTTCCAGTCGCCCTGGGCCATCCCCACGATCAACAGGACCAGCGTGCTAATGAGCGTGCCGGTCGCGATGATCAGCAAAATGATCGTTACAAAAAATCCGGTTTTGTCGCGCCGAAAACTGAACATCGCTCGCCTCTCCGCGCCGCTCCGTCAGACGCCGGCGCCGTTCAGCGCGGCCATGACCTGATCGGTTATCGTTCGTACTAACTCGTCCATGTCCATTCCGCCGCCCGCATATCCATTACGAGACAGCGCGGTCGCGCAGGCGTCGCGCCGAAAGGCGTGCGGCTGGGGCACGAAATCAGTGTAGGACTCGTCAAAGCTGCTGTCGCCGCACACGGGGCAGCTGTCGTCGTGGAAACGCACGTCGTCGTAACCCAGCCGCTTTTTCAGATCCAGCAATTCGCGCGTCTTCTGCTCGTCGAAGTAATTGATGCGGCCGAGCTGCTTGGCGAGGATGAGGATTCGGCAATAGGCGTCGATGATTTCCGTGTTCCAGTACGCCTTCTCCAGGTCCGGCCCAAAGGTGATGGTGCCGTGATTGGCGAGGAGGATGGTGTTGCAATCCTTGGCGAAGGGCACGACGGTATCGGCGAACTTCTGGCCGCCAGGCGTCTCGTAAACGGCGATGGGCACCTCGCCGAGGAAGACCTCGACTTCGGGCAGAATGCATTTGGGGATCGGCTCGTGGGCGACGGCGAAGGCGGTGGCGTGCGGCGGATGGCAGTGGACGGCCGCCCCGATGTCGGGACGCTGCTTGTAGATCGACAGGTGTAGCAGCACCTCGCTGGTCCGCTTGCGGGTGCCGGCCAATTGCTTGCCTTCGATGTCCACCTTGCAGATGTCTTCGGGCTTCAAAAAGCCCTTGGATACCATCGTCGGTGTGCAGAGGAATTCGCGCTCGTTGAGACGGACGGTGATATTGCCGTCGTTGGCCGCCGCGAAGCCCTTGGCGTAGACGCGGCGGCCGATCTCACACATTTGTTCTTTCAGTTTGTATTCGTTCATCGTTGACTCTCAGTCGTTGACCACAATCGTATCCAAAATGCACGCGCAGTAGGCGTCCAGCGGCTTTTTCTCAGGATGAAACGGTGCCGCTGCCTCGCCGCCCTCGCTGAAGCCGATCCGAGCGCCGACACCGGCGCCGAGATTGTCGTAAATCACCACGTCCTCGCCATCAGGAGCGCTGTCTTGTTGCAGCGCCTTCAGGCTGAACGGCACGCCAATGACCCAGCGAGCGCCGGTCATGCTTGGATGCACGCGCGACAGCGTGACGTTGCCAATCACTTCAGCGATGCGCATGACCGTCCAACTCCTGTAAGATGCACGCCACTTGCGGAGGACAGACGGCCCCATCGCAACAGAGCCGCAGCATTTCCTTGCACTCGAAATAGGTGCGATCCGCCATCTCCACGACGAGCAGGTTCGCCCCTAACTGTTCCAGCGCCCGCGCCGCTTGCCCCACCGTCCACACGGCCGCCGCTCGCACGCCCGGCACCTTGTTGGCGAGACAGCAGGCGAGGCAGGCATCGCGGCAGAACAGCACCGCCGTCCGGCACTCTCCGCTCCGCAGACATTCCGCCACGCGCCGCACCCAATCGCACGTCTCACCCTCGCACTCCGGTAGTGCCCGCGGTTGGTGTCCATTGCGATGCACGGCGCGCAGGGCGACTTGCAGCATCATCGAGGGCCGGCCTTCCACGGCGTAGCCCCATCCCGCAGTATGCCCGTTGCCGTTCATCAATCCGCCAGGCCCATCACAAACCAGCGTGCCGGCGAGTTCTTCGCCCCGACCATCACCCGTGCCTCGGCCCCGTCGTTGCACACCACGATGCGATCGCCCGATCCCGCGCCCAGACGATCGATCGCCAGGATCGGCTCGCCGTCGGGCTTTTCGTCCGTTCCGAGCGGTTGCACGAGAAGCAACTTCCAGCCCTGCAACGTGGGATGCTTCACCGTCGCGACCGCGTGCCCGACAACACGACCGATTTGCATGACAATCCCTCGCTAAGCCGCAAGCGGCTCAAATCACCCGCAGCGCCCGCACCGTGGTCGAGCGGCGCTGTCGCGTGAACGTCAACGGCGTCGTCACGCCCTCGCCCGTCGGCGTGGCGATGCTGAAACTCAAATAGCCCTCGCCACCCGAACCCAGCCCCGCCGTGCTCGGCCCATTCTGCACGAACAGCGTCGTATCCATTTCACGGCCCATGCGCGTGATCGTCTCGACGTTGCGCGAATGGATGATGCTCGTGTGCTTGAAACTGTGTTCGTATTTCTTCGCCAGCGCGATCGCCGTGTCCACGTCCGGAACACGCACGAACGGCACGAACGGCATCATCTGCTCCTGATCGACGAACGGATGCGTGTCGTCCGTCTCGCCGAACAGCAACTCCGTATCGGCGGGCACCTTGATCCCCGCGTGAGTGGCCAGCACGGCGGCGTCGCGCCCAATGAGATCCTTGTTGACGTGCTCATGGCCCTTATCGTCCTTGACGAACGCGGCCTTGGTCAGCGCCGCGATCTGGCCGGCATCGAGCCGCACCGCCTTGTGACGGGTCATGGCCTGGCACAACTCGTCGAAGATGGCGGCGACGGCAAACACTTCTTTCTCGCCGATGCACAGGAGGTTGTTGTCGTAAGCGCCGCCGGCGACGATCGAACGGGCGGCATTGTCGAGGTCGGCGGTTTCATCGACGACGACCGGCGGATTGCCGGGACCGGCGACGATGGCGCGTTTCGGACTTCGCAGGGCGGCGCGGCCGACGGCGGGACCGCCGGTGACGCACAACATACGGACATCGCGGCTATCGAAGATCGCCTGCGCCGATTCCAGCGTCGGCTTGTCAATGATGGTGATCAGATTGTCGATGCCAATCGCATCGTAAATCGCTTGATTGAACAGATGAACGCCCTTGCACGCTATGCGCGCCCCGGACGGGTGCGGATTGCACACGAGGGCATTCCCCGATGCCAGCATGTTAATGGCGTTGCAGGCCAGGGTCGGCAGCGAATGCGTCACCGGCGTGATGACGCCGATCACGCCGAACGGGGCGTACTCTTGCAGCGACACGCCGTTCTCGCCGCTGAACGCATCGGTGCGCAGGAACTCGACGCCGGGGATGCGGTCGGCTATGACTTTCAGCTTCTCGATCTTGTGGATCAGCCGGCCGATTTGTGTCTCTTCCAACTCCTCGCGGCCGAGCGTCTCGGCCTGTTCGCTGCAAATCGTGCGGATGCAGGCGACGGCCTTGCGACGATCTTCGAGGCCGCGCGCTTCAAACTCCTTCTGCGCATCGCGGGCGGCGGCGACGGCGCTTTCGACATCGCCAAACACGCCGCGCTGCGACGCAGTGCGACCACTGCGTGAGGGCGGTGCAGTCGTCTGGCCGTTGCGCATCTGCGACAACACTTGCTGAATCACGCCGCGGATAAGATCATCGGTGACTTGCATGGTTGTTTCTCACTATCAGGCGCGTGCCGAAAAGATGGTTCGGTTTTCGACGTTGACTGTGTCCACGATGCCGATGATTGTGGCGTCCACCGGCAGTTTTTCGGTTTCGGGCGTCAGGCGGGCGCTGGAGCCTTGCACGATCAGCACCATCTCGTTCTGGCCGGCGCCCACCGTATCGACTACGACGAAACTACGGCCGGTGCCGACGAGGCGGTCGCGCTGCTGCGGCTCGACGCGCAGCGGTTCGACGATCAGCAGCTTACGGCCGGTCATCGAGGCGACCTTCTGCGTCGCCACCACCACGCCGGTGACTCGGGCCAGGAACATGATTCACTTCTCCAGCAGCGTCTTCGCCTGCCGGGCGACGACAAGCTCCTCGTTGGTCGGCATGATCCACAATTGCACTCGGCTCTCGGCGGCATGAATCGCCATCTCGCCCTTCGCCGCCGCGTTCTTCCGGCCATCGAGGCGAATGCCGAACCAGTCGAGGTTCGCACACACCGCCTCGCGCATGCGCGATGAGTTCTCGCCGATGCCGCCGGTGAAGACGATGGCGTCGGCCCCATTCAGCAGCAGCAGGAATGCACCCAGGTAGTGCCGCACCGAGGCGACGAATACGTCGATGGCAAGACGCGCGCCGGTGTCGCCGGACTCCGCCGCCGATTCAATGTCGCGCAGGTCGTTTCGGCCGCCGCTGAGGCCCAACAGACCAGAGCGATTCGCCAGATCGTCGAGCAGTTGTTCCAGCGTCTTGCCGGTGGCCCGCAGCAGAGCGGGCAGGGCGAACGGGTCGAACTCGCCGACGCGGTTGTTGTGCGGCAGACCGCTTTGCGGACTCATGCCCAGGCTGCACGCCCGCGATTTGCCGTCCTCGATCGCACACAACGACGAACTGCCGCCGAGGTGGCACGAGATGATTTTCGCTTCCGGCTTGTTCAACAACTGAACGGTACGGTCGGCGATGTAGCGATGGCTCGCCCCGTGGAAGCCGTGTTTCAGAACGTCGTGTTTGTCGGCCCACTCGCGCGGCACGGCGTAGTAGCGCTCGGCCGGCGCGATGGTCTGATGAAAACCCGTCTCGAACGCGGCCACGAGCGGGATTTGCGGCAGTTCCTTCGCCAACAAACGCATGGCCCGGACATACGGCGGATTGTGGGCCGGGGCGACATCACCGTAGGACTCCATCGCCGCCAGCACGCGCTCGTCCACGCGCTGCACGCCGCTGATCCCTTGGGCATGCACCGCCTTGAAGCCGATGGCCGCCAACTCCGACGGGTCTTTGAGACACAGGCGTTTCGGGTCGGCCAGTTGTTGCAGACACAACCGCACCGCCGCGGCGTGGTCGCGCACCTCGACGCTCGTCTCCTCGCGCTGTCCAGCGGACTCGACGAAGCAGCGCGATTGCGGCGAACCGATGCGCTCAACGCCGCCGCGCGCCAGCACATGCTCGGTTGTCATGTCGAACAACCGATACTTGAAGCTCGTGCTGCCCAGGTTAGCGACAAGGATTTTCATAGCGCAATTCAGCTTGTTCACCAGCCCGAAGCGCCAGCGAGGGTAGCCCTCGCTGGCGCTTCGGGCTGGTAAACGGATTACCCTCACTTGCCCAAAAATGTCTCCATCACGTCCGTCTCGGGGCGCGGGATGACGTGAGCGCTGACCAGCTCGCCGTTGGCGCTGGCGGCCTGGGCGCCGGCATCGACGGCCGCTCGCACCGAACCGACGTCGCCGCGAACGAACGTCGTCACGAAGGCGTTGCCGATCTGCAATTGACCGGCCAGGGTGATGTTGGCCGCCTTGCACATGGCATCGGTGGCCGCGATGGTCGCAATCAGGCCCCGGGTTTCGATCATGCCCAGGGCCTCGCCGTTACCGTTGCGGCCGGCGTTGTTGTTGATCGCCATTGCTTATGGTCCTCTCGAAAGGGTGTTCGCTTGGGGAATTAGACGCCGGCCGTCGCCGCCTTCTTGCCGGCCAAGGGCAAGACCGCGCCGAGATCTTCGTGCGGGCGGGGGATGACCTGGACGCCGACGACCTCGCCGACGCGCGCCGCCGCGGCGCTGCCGGCGTCGATGGCGGCTTTGACCGCCGCCACGTCGCCGACCACCAGCGCCGTCACCATGCCGCTGCCGATCTTCTGCCAGCCGATCAACGTCACGTTGGCGGCCTTCAGCATGGCGTCGCTGGCCTCGACCAGCGGCACCAAACCCTTGGTTTCGATCATGCCAAGGGCTTCCATGTGGGAACTAGCCATGTGGGTTCTCCGGGTTCAAGGTGTGGAGCGATGCTCCACGAAATCATCATTTGAACAATTCAAAGCGGGTCGCCCGGCTGACGTGGCAGGCGTTGCCCTCGTCCGTGTCCAGATGCACTTCCAGTTTCGACGCCGGCGCCAAGCGCACCAACAAATCTTCCAGCACCGCGGCGCAATCGCCGTCAATCCGCAGATTCAACCGATCGCCGTCCTTGACGCCGTAGTGGGCCGCGTCCGTCGGACCCATGTGAACGTGGCGCTCGTGGCGGATGACGCCGCGCTCCAGGCGGATCATGCCGGCCGGGCCGAGCAAGTACGCGCCGGGCGAATCGCGGTGGTCGCCACTCTTGCGCACCGGAATGTCCAGGCCGAGCGTGATGGCGTCGGTGAAGGCCAGCTCGACCTGACTGTGATCGCGGCAGGGGCCGAGGATACGCAGGCCGGTAATCATGCGGTGCCGCGGCCCGATCATCGTCACCGTCTCCTCGGCGGCGAAAAAGCCATCCTGATAGAGCGCCTTGTAGGGCGTCAGTTGGTGGCCCTTGCCGAAGAGACGTTCGAGGTCTTCCTGCGTGACGTGGCAGTGCCGCGCCGACACGTTGACGACCAGCTTGGGCGGGGCCGCGACGCGGTCGGAAGCGACTTTGCCGTTGCCGGCGCGTCCGTTGCCGAGTTGCTCCGACAGGGCCGAGCGGACCAAGCGTTCGATCGAGGCGCGATCCAGTATCGCCGTGCTCATGGCTGATTGTTCTCCGATGCGCCGGCCACGAAGAGCCGGACGTCGCTCTGCCGCAGCAGATCGCGCTGCGGATCACTCAGCTGACTGTCCACGATGAGCGTGTCGATGTCGGTTAGGTTGCACAGGTACGCCAACGCCTGTCGGCCGATCTTGGTATGGTCGGCGACAACCACCACCTCATCGGCGCAGCGCATCATCCGCCGTTCCGTCTCGACCAGCAGCAGATTGCTGTTGAACAGCCCCTTCGGGGTGATGCCGCCCACGCTCATGATGAGCTGGTGAACGTGAATGTCTTCCATCATGCGAACCGTCAACGGTCCTAGGGCGACGCCGGTTTTCGGATAGACGTAGCCGCCGAGGATGACGAGGTCGGTCTCGCGGCTGGAGGCGAACAGGGCGGCGATGGGCAAACTGTTGGTGACGATTTGCAGCGAGCGGCCAACCAGCAGGCGTGCCACTTCCAGCGTCGTCGTGCCGCCGTCGAGCAGGATCGTGTCGCCGTCCTCGATGCGCGCGACGGCCGCGCGGGCGACCAGCCTCTTTTCGTCGAGTTGACTGGAGGAGCGTTCCTCCAGGGCCGGCAACACGGCGGCGTCGCCGACGAACATGGCCCCACCGTGCGTGCGCCGCAGCAAGCCCTGCTTGTGCCAGTAATCCAGATCGCGCCGCAGCGTCGATTCGGAAACGTCGATTGTTTTCGCCAGGTCGGTGAGGGCGATGAAGCCGCGCTCGCTGACCAGATCCAGTACGCGTTGACGGCGTTCCTCAACCAACACGGCAACTCCTGCGAGAACTTGACCGAATCCGGCAATCCATGACAGTTAGTGATAATTTATGGTCGTTCTCACCCGCATGTCAAGAACATTTTGACAGAAATTGCCAGATTTGGCCCACTGGCCAGCCACGGGGCGGTGTGGAAGCGAGTGGCGAGCCGGAGATTGAGCGAAGGAAAGGAACGATCGAGATGGAGGCGATTGGCCTACGGGGCGGACTCGACTAGGATGGCGGCGGTGTTGCTCTCGACGACGAAGGGTCCATCTGCGTTGGTGCATATATCGGCGAAGACTACAAGCGGACTGCGTGGACGGATCGTGGAGGACGCCAAAGGAGGGCAGACGAAATCCAGGATTCCTCGTCCTTCGAGGGTCCGCTCTTTGAACCAAACCAGAAGCGAATGGCGTCGGCCGTCTTGCAGGCGCATCGAGAGGCGGACCGCAAAGCGACTGGCGATCGCCGGTCCCACCACGTCGTAAGCGATCGTACCTGGAGCGCGGGCGTCGAAGTTCAACTGCTGCGCCTGCTCGATTTTCAAGTCGGACAGGCGCACGCGCGGCACCGCCCGGCGTGGTTTGGCGATCTTGCGGAGAGCCCAAAAGCGAGACGCTCCGGCCTCGATTTCCAGCGCAGCTGCCTGATCGGCGTTCAAGGGGAAGACGAAGAAACCGCCGAGATCGCCGGCCAGGAGGACGCCCTGCCGCGAACTTAGCAAGTGGGGACCGAGTTGGAGCAGGAAGCCATCGATCTGGTTGGGATACTGGGCGAACTTGGTCGCGGTGTTGTGGACGATGGGGGCCTCGGGTTTCCATCTGTTGTTGGTGCGGAGCCAGTCCAAAGCCTGATCGCGCCGCTCGTTCCGGAGGCGCGCCATCTGCTCGGGAGTCGCCACCGCCAGGGGATCGACCGGGACGGGAGGCGGGACGATCGCGGCGTCCGGCGGCGCATCGGGGAGCGACGGCTTTGGCCGCGTCGCGGACCAGGCGAGCAAACCGGCAACGCCTCCCGTCACCAGCAGCACGGCGGCCACGAGCCAGGGCCAACGAGGGCGGCGTGGCGGTGTGGCCGTGTGATTTCCAGACGCTTCCTCGGCCACGCCGGTGAAGGGAGCCAGGGCGCGGGCGACCTCGGCGGGCGTCGCCGGACGCCGAGACGGCTCCTTGGCCAGCATCCGCTCCAAAACCGCGCTGAGCGCGGCCGGCACGTCGTGGCGGAGTTTATGGAGCGGAACGGGCGGACGATCCTGGTGGGCCAGCAGTTTTTGCAGCGCTGTGCCGCCGGGGAAAAGAGGCTGGCCGGTCAGGAGAAAACGCAGCGTGCAGCCCAATCCATAAACGTCGGCGCGGATGTCGGCGCTGCGCGGATCGCGCGCTTGCTCGGGAGCGGTGTAGTCGGGTGTGCCGACGAACGCGCCGGAGGGCAGCGACGGTGTTTCGTCGCTGGCACGGACCAGGTGGGCGAGGCCGAAGTCGAGCACCTTGATCTGTCCCTCCGGCGTCCGCATCAGGTTGGCCGGCTTGACGTCGCGGTGGACCAGGCCGTGCTCGAAAGCGTGCTGCAATCCCAGCGCCGCCTGCCGCACGTACGCGCAGGCTTCCGCGATGGGCAGCGGGCCGCGGCGGGCCACCAGGCGATCCAGGCTCATGCCCGATACATGCTCCATGACGAAAAAGTGCAATTCGCCGACCTGCTCGGCGTCGTGCGCCACGGCGATGTGCGGATGGGACAAGCGCGCGACCGCCTGCACTTCACGGCGGAAACGCTCGACGAAATCCGAATGCTCGGTGAAACGCCGGTGCAACACTTTGAGGGCGACGACGCGGTCCATCAGCCGGTGGACCGCTTTGTAAACCACGCCCATCCCGCCGGCGCCGATCACCTCCAGGACACGATAGCGGGGATGGCGCGACAAGGCGGCAGGGATGGCGAAGTGAACTGGTTCCGGCGTGTCCTGATCGATCGCGGCGGCAATGGGTGTGTCCAGCGTCGAGGCGGCGGAGGCGCGCACCAAGGCCACGAACGGATCTTCGGGCAGCGTGTCCAGTTCCCGGCCGCACCGCGGGCACGCGGCGACATGAAGTTCGATCGCCGCGCGCTCCGTCGCTGTCAACTGGCCGGCGTCGAAGGCCGCCAACTGCTCTCGGCTCGGATGATGGTCGCGCTCGATGCTCATGATGGAAACGCCCTCGGTATCCGCTTCAGGATACCCGCCGACACGACGGAGCGACAGCCATACGCCGAGCAACTCTAGGACTTGGACTTCAACAACACCCCCACGTCCAGCAGAATGATACCGCCCGAACTACCTTCGGCGGAACCCACGGCCAACTTTTTGCCGTCCGGCGAGAAGGTCAGCGAGCCGATCTGATTGTCTTTGAGCGACGTCGATTTCCAGTTCGCCAGTTCCCGGTAATCCGTGAGGTCGAAACACTTGAGGGTGTCTCGGCTCGACGCCGCCAGCACCTTGCCGTCCGGCGAGAAGGTGACGGCACGAACATCGCCCGGAAAACCGATCAGCACACGCCGATTTTTTTTCGTCGCGGGTATCCACAGGGTCACGCGGCGGTCCTCGCTGCCGACGGCGAGCGTGCCGTCCGGCGACCAGGCCAGACACAAAGGCTCCTTCAACCGTGTCGCCGTGGAAGGTGCGTCCGGTTGCCCGACGTCCCAGACGCGCACATTGCCCGACGATTCGCAGGCCGCCAGTTTCTTGCTGTCGCGACTAAAAGCCAGCCCCCTGGCAATGCCGCCGAGATCCTTGAGCGTGGCGCGCACGGCCGTCGCGCTCACGTCCCAGAGGATGACCCAGGTGCCGTCGGTCCAGGCCAGAAACTTGCCGTCTGGACTCATCGCCAGCACGGAGACGAAGTTCTGTTGCGTGTGGAGGACGGCCTTCATCTGGCCGCTCTCCGCGTTCCACGACTTGACGAAGCCGCCGGTGCCGAACGTGCCGCTTCCCGTGACGACGGTCTTGCCGTCGGGCAGAAACGCCACGCCGCGCGCTTCGCCCGGAAGGTTGCGCAGCGTCTGCTTCGCCGCGGCTGAGTCCACGTCCCAAACACAAGCCGTCTGATCCAGGCTGGACGAGGCCAACTTTTTGCCGTCCGAGGAGAACGCCAAACCCGTAATCATTTTCTTGTGGCCGGTCAACAGCGGCGGAGGCTTTTCGCCGCCGCCGGGACTCGTCGGTCCCTTGATCTCTTCCCCCGCTCCGGCGCGGCGCAGCCGGCAGTAGAGGGGATAGCTGATTTCGAGATGGTCGTCGTCCTGGAACTTGACGAAGACGAAGGTTGAGCTGCCCTGGGCGGAAAGGGTCAGGTTGAACTTGAGTTCGCCGTTCTTCTCCTCGGCGAATTTCCAGGTTTCCTCGGAGGATTTGTCATTGAGTTGGACGGTGCAGGCGCCGCCTTTCTTGAACTCATAGCGGATGTCCTTGTAACTCCGGAGAACGCCAGGATCGGACTTCCGTGTCGCTTCCTTATCGAGAACCCACTGACCCAGGAGCTTGTCTTCGGGCCCCTTGTGCCCGGCGACGGCCACGATCAGAATCAGGACGACCGCGCCAAAGCCGCTTCCAACCAGTCCCAGACAGCCGCAGCCGACAAACAAACAGACCTTGGCCGAACTTTTCTTGGGTTTGGGCGACTCCGTATCGGCCGGCGACGCGGACGGGGCCTTCGCCGCGGGACGGGCCGCGCTGCCGTTCGCTTTCTTGGTCACGGCCGGCGAGGGTACGGTCGCGGTTTCGGCGGTCAACACCGCCTTGCAGCCCGGACAGCGAATTTTTTTCCCCTTCATCTCATCCGCGACGCGAAGCCGTTTTCCGCAGTTGCAAGCTATGGCGATTGGCATGGGACGTCTCCGCCTGGTTTCGGTTCCTGGTTAGGTGCGGCGTCCAAAAAATCCCGGTGAGCCGCTCGACAACTGGAACGCGGAACGACGGCGGATCATTTCACAAAATAAGGAGGTGGTTCAGTCGATGAGTCCGTCGCTCTCCTGGCGGAGGCGAGCCAGGACGCGCGACTTGGCGATGCGGGCGGCGTTGGCGGAGATGCCCAGTTCCGCGGCCGCCTCGCCGGCCGACCGCCCTTCCAGCACAACCAAGTGGAAGGCGCGCCAGGTGTTCGGCTCGAACTCGGACTGGATCAGTTCCAGCAGGCGGCGAACGACGTGGCGATCGTGTTCCTCGTCCCACAACCGGCTGAGATCGCTGGCCGGGTCTTCGAGGCGATCGAGAAGTTGCCCGGCTTCCTCCGAGAGCGTTTGCGGTCGGCGGGCGCGCCAGAAACTGCGGAGATGGTTGACGGTGATGGTGCGCAGCCAGCGGCGGAAAGCGCCGCGGCGCAGATCGTGCTGAAAATCGGGCAGGGCGCGGACGACAGAGCGCAGCACCTCTTGCGTCAAATCCTCAACGTCGGCCGACTGCACGGACTGACGGCGGAGCCAGCCCTGAATGTACGGCGTGTACAACTCGACGAGGCGCTGCCACGCCGCCGGGTCGGAGGACAGGCGCAGTCGTTCCAACAAGCTGAACGAGGTTTCCACCACGCTTGCACGTCCTGGAAGAAAGGGACCGAGGAGAGGCGGCCCACACGGTCGATCTCGCACGCCACGGTAGGACCGAAAGCGAGGCTTGTCAAGGAGGACGCCGTTTCCGAGTGGTCGGTCGCTTGTGCGGTGTGGGGTTGGAGTCCCGGCTTCGGGCGGTTCGGCCAACTTGCCGCATTTCTCCAACTCGGTTCGAGACCCGGATGGGCGTCCCCGCCGGGCGCTGGGCGGCGCTCGGCGGAGACGGGAGAACGGGGCGTCAGATCTCGGTCAACTCAAATGGCGAAAACGGCCGAGGAGGCCGAAGAGGTTGTCCACGGCGTCCAGATCCGATCCGTGCCCCGAATGTGAATTGCCTCCCCCGTTCTGCCTCGGGAACAGGTCGGAGAAGGTATCGCGCGCGAAATGGACTTCATCCCGGACCAGCTGGGCGAGAGAGGCGTCCAGGGTTCGGATGTCCTGGCGGAGCGTGGCCGCCGACGCTCCGCTGGAGAGGTCGTTTTGGACCGCCGTCAGGTTGAGCTGCACGACGTCCAGGTCGGCCTGGACCACCTGCGCCTCGGCGGTTCCTTCGGGCGAGCCGGGAGCGGCCGTCGTCAGCGCGCCGAACAGGCCGTGCGACTCGCCGAAGAGTCCGGCGGTGAAGTACACTGTATCGGCAGCGCCCCCGGCCCCGCCGTTGCCGACCTTCAGCGCCCATAGCCCGTCGATGTGGATCGGCTCGCCGTCGGGATCCTTGAGCTGGCCCAAAAAGGAGCCGGTCGTCGCGTCGAAGGCGTTGATGAAGCCGTTGCCGAAGTTGCCCACCAGCAGCACCGGGTCGTTGTTGCGGGCGCTGAGGCCGGCGAACCCCGTCGGTGCGATTGCCAACCCCCACGGCGAATCGAGCGGCCCGCGTGAGATCAAGCGCTCCTTCCCGCCAGGTAGACCAGGGGTGCCGTCGAGGTTGAAGACGTCCACGAAGCCGTGGCCGCGGCCGGCCACGTCGTCGTGCTTGGCGTCGTCCTGCAAGGCGTAGGTGACGTAGACCTTGTCGTTGAGCACCTGGACGTTGAACGGGGCGTAGCCGGCGGGGAGTTTTGGATCGGTGAACGCGTCGGCCGGCAGCGTCGTGACCTTGTCGAATTTGGCGTCGTAGACCTCGATGGTTCCGGCGCGGAAGTTGGAGACATAGAGCAGCGAGGTACTGTTGGGGTCGGAGGGGACGATCGCGGTGCTGCTGGTCGCGATGGCCAGGCCTTTGTAGACCGCCCCGGTCTGCTGGTTGGGATCGGGATTCGTGAAGTTGTTGCCGGAGTTGTCCTTGGCGATGACCGCCTCGGTGCTGACGCCGTTGGGACCGTCGAACTTTCCGGTGGGATCGATGCCGGGGTTCCAGCCGACGATGGTTCCATCCTCCGTGGCGAACAGGAAGACGGCCGGGACGGACGTCGTTTGCCCCGCCTTGTTCGGGCCAGTGATCTGGAAGGCGCCGCTTCCGAGACCGAGGTTGAATACTGTCCCCGTGGGAGTGCCGCCGGTCGAGCTGACCGGCGTTGGGATGTTCACGACCAGCGGGCTGATCGAGACCGACGGGGGGTTGGCCCCCGGGACGCTGCTATAGAGCGTGGACAGGCCGGAGTTATTGTCCGCGATCCAGAAGGGGCTGGTGGCGCTCTCCGAGATGCCCCAAGGATTGACCAGGTTGGGGTCGGTGACGGCGGCCACGCCCGGCAGGTCGGACACCAGGTTGGTTTGCAGGACGTTGCCGGACAATAGGCAACGGTCTTCCAGCTTTTCGAGGATCGGGCGACAGGAGAGGGACTTCGGGGAGGCGAGAGGACGTGGGGCGCTTCTACGGAACCAGCTCAACCAGCGGTGCATTGACGGTCCTTTCCTCTAGCGGGGTTTGGACCGTCCGCCCCGGCACGGCCGCACCGGGAACTTTCGGACGGTCCCCACCTCTTCTGCCCCGTGGATGCGAAGTAGCTTTGGTTTGCAGTTCCCGTGCCGCAGCGCCGATCGCACGGAAAAGAGGACGGAGAGGAACAACTTTTTTCGCGCTCACGCCTAGCGCTGGAACGGCAGGACGTAGCGGATGACGAAGAAGATGTGGATAAGCGTGGCACCCATGTCGCTCAGGTGCAGTACTTCGTGAGAGCCGATGACGCCGGGCAGCAGGACCGGCCAGCAGGCGGCATCGCAGACGCCGCCGAAGGTGTACAGCATCCCGCCCAGAAAACTCCAGAACATGCCCTGCACGCCGACGGCGCGGATGAGCTGCCCAATCGAGGGCAAGCCAACCCAGCCCATGCCGACGTAGAGCGATACCGTCAGCGGATACGGCGGAAACGGCAACAGCCACTTGGCCGCGATGCCGGCGCCGGCGATGACCCAAATCAGCGACAATAGCAGCACCCGCAGCCGGCCGCCCAGCAGGACGGCGAACACCGGCGTATACGTGCCCGCGATCAGGACGTAGATGGCGCTGTGATCGAGCTTTTGTAAATAGGGGAGCAACGACGCTTTCCCGGAGACGGCGTGATAGACGCCGCTGGCGCCGTACAAGAGGACCATGCTCAGGCCGAACGCGCCGGTGCTGAGCTGGCGCAGCCGATCGCCGCGACTGAGTCGCCACAGCAGCGCCGTGACGTACATTCCCAGCACGCACCACAGCAAATGCGTGCCGGCGCTGACGGGATTTCGGAAAATGAAACTGACAATTTCGTCCCGTGGCATCGCCCCTCCGGTTCCGGCGAATCCTTCGCCATCGTCATTATAAGGCAAGATGCGAAACCGTGGCGAGGCGAGTCTGTCGCCGCGGAGTTGTTAGAGCCGGCCGGCACGAGTATCGTAGTTCAGGCTTTCCGGCCTGACGAACCGAGGATTCAGGCTGAAAAGCCTGAACTACGAGAAGGGGAATGAGGGACTTTCATGCCACCCGAACTGGATTTCATCATCCCCGACTGGCGCTACCTCCTGCGCGTGGCGTTGCGACTGTGCATCGCCGCCGCGCTGGGCGGCGTGATCGGGATGGAGCGCGAGCGCACCGGGAAGTCGGCCGGAGTGCGCACACACATGCTGGTCGCCCTGGGAGCGGCCTTGTTCATAACGGTGCCGTTGGAGGCGGGCATGCGCACGGCCGACTTCAGCCGCGTCATTCAGGGACTGGTGACGGGCATCGGCTTTTTGGGCGGCGGCGTCATCCTGAAACTCAGCGAGGAACACCAAGTGCGCGGCCTGACGACGGCGGCCGGCATCTGGACGACGGCGGCGGTGGGCGCGGCCGTCGGCGCCGGCTGGCTGTGGCCGGCCCTGTTCGGCACCGTACTGGCCTGGGTGATCCTGCAACTGCTGCGCGTGCTGGAAACCAAATTGCGACCGCCCGGCGATTCGCATGGGCAACATCAGGCGTGAGGATCTTTGCCGGGAGACATGGAAACAACTCGGCGTGTACCCGTTCACGGCCGAGGGTGACATGCGCCCAGAGAGGAGCGGAGCTCCGAGCGGAAGCCGGAGGCCGGGCTTCACGGTAGAATAAGACGAAAGACAAGACCGTAGCCGGGCCGCAGTGGTACAACCGTTCAGGGGAGGGTAGCCGACCCTACATGGTTGTATGGAAACACATGCTGAAGCGTTGGTTCTCCAATGGTTGAGAACAACGGAGTACTCCCACACTCTATTCCTGGAGACATCCGATGAATCCGCGACTGATGATGCTTGCCGTTGCGACTGTGTTGATCGCGGCGGACGTGCCGAAAGACGACGCGGCCAAGAAAGAGAAGGAAGAGTTGCAGGATACTTGGAGCCACATCGAAGTGGAAAAGGATGGTCAGAAAGTCCATTTAACCGGCCGGTGTATCATTACCGGCGACACGATTCTTTTATTCGGACTGACGGAGTCATGGGTGGTGTCCTACAAGCTCGACACAACCGCGAAGCCGAGAGCGATTGATGTCACAATCACGGAAGGGGAACACAAGGGGGAAAAATGGCAGGGGATTTATTCGCTCCGAGGTGACAAACTGAAGATGTGCTTCAACAAGAACGGCAAGGGGAGGCCGAAGGTATTTGCAACCTTCAAGGGGGAGGAGAACGTGCAGTACTTCCTGACGAGGGAATAGCGATGGTTTCCTACTTCCGTTAATCTTGGCCGCTGGAAAGGCTGAAACGAGTCGCGAGATTCCCTCAGAGAAAGGAGTGCCGTAACTAAGGAGTGCCGTAACTGCTGACATCCTGCCCGGTGAGGTTTGCTGCCGGTGGACACCGAAACGGCAGTGGACGCTCCTTCCGAAACGAAGCTTGGACAGGATGCCCTTCTCTCCCTCGACCCGTGAACGCTTACCTCGGCGTTTCCTGTTTGACAGCAAGGGGCGCGATCCCCATAATTGCTCCGAGAACAGTGTCCATCTCGGTGAGAGTTCGACCGTCCGATTCATTCCCGACTGGTTCCCGGCAATCCATGATGCCTGACCCGGTCCCTTCATCGCTTTCTGTTCCGGTTTGTCCTCGGAGGTGTCCACCCATGTACGTTCCCTCCTGGCTACCTCAAATCCGTCGTCCGTTGTTTGGCTCGGTTCCTGTCTCGGAGCGACCGCGACACTTGTCGAAGGGTGTGCAGCCGTGCCTGGAGCAGTTGGAAGATCGCGTCACCCCGGCGGCGATCGCTCCGGCCATTCCCACTGCGCCTCCCAGCTTGCCGCAGGCGATGCTGTCGCTGTCCGTCGATGGGGCCGTTCTGCAACTGACGAACCTTCAATTTGAATTCGTGGATAATATCGACGAGTTTGGCATTGTGCCTTCGGTGACGACGGATGCGGAAGCGAAGGCGGCCGCGGCGGGAATCAATTTTGATGCGGTTTTGTCGCTGACGGAAACACTCGACACGCTAACGGGCCGGAATTTCCTTACGGTGGGAGCGGACATTGACTTCAACTTACCCCATGCCGGTCCATTTGGCCTGTTCGCTCTGTTCGCCGGATCGCAGAGCGCGCTTCAGGCCGTGCAATCGCAGCCGCCCTCGTCCTGATCCGGTCCATGCACCGTCGCGCCGTCCAATAAACGTCCCTCTCACGCGGGCCGCGTGGATGGGCCCGTCTTCCCTCCGTCGCTGGCGGCAAGGAGAGCGCCAGTGAACTTTCCTCGCCTGGTGCTGCGACTTCTTCTGGGCCGGCGCTTGCCCGTCACGCAGGGCAGCCTCCGCGTGCCGGGACTTCGCGCGAGCATCCGCATTCACCGCGACCGTTGGGGCATCCCCTACCTCGAAGCGGACAACGAACTCGACGCCTATTTCGGCATCGGTTTTTGCCACGGTCAGGACCGCACGTTCCAGCTCGAACTCTTTTTGCGCGTCGTACGCGGAACCCTGTCCGAACTGGCCGGCCGCGACACGCTGCCGATCGATCGGCTTTCGCGGCGGATCGGCTTCCATCGCGCCGCCGCCGCGCAATGGCCGTTGCTCGATGCCGGGGTACAAGGCGCCCTCGAGGCATATGCGCGCGGCGTCTCCGCCGGCGCGACGCATGGGTTGCCGCGGAGACCGCACGAGTTCGTTCTCCTGCGCGGCCAGCCGACGCCGTGGACGCCGCAGGACAGTCTCGGCGTCGTCAAGCTGATCTCGTTCAGCCTGGCTTCCAACTGGGACATCGAATTAGCTCGGCTCAAGATCCTTCTCGAAGACGGACCCGAAGCGCTGGCCGCCCTCGATCCGGTGTATCCGTGCTGGCTGCCGGCGACCTCTCCGCCCGGCAAGGAAGCCGGCGCGGCGCTCGACCGGCTGGCCGAGGAGTTGAAATCGTTCACCCAGTTGGTACGCAAGGGCGGTGGATCGAACAATTGGGCCGTGGCCGCGGGCCGCACGGCGACGGGCCGGCCGCTCGTCGCCAACGATCCACACCTTGATGCGCGTCTGCCGCCGCACTGGTATTTGCTCCAGGCGCGGACGCCGCAGTGGGCCGTCGCCGGAGCCAGTTTCCTCGGCGGTCCCGCCGTGCAGGCCGGCCACAACGGCCGCGCCGCCTGGGGCGTCACGGCGGGCATGATCGACAACACCGACCTGTTCCGCGAGCAAATCGGACCCGACGGCCGCAGCGTGCGCCAGGGCGACAGCTTCGTTCCCTGTGAGGTGATCGAGGAAGTCATCGCCGTCAAGGGCGAGTCCAGCGTCACCGAGCGGATACTGATCACGCCGCGCGGCCCGATCATCAGTCCGGCCCTTCTTGGCGTCTCCGAGGCGCTGTCGCTGCGCGCGGTGTGGCTCGATCCTCACCCGCTGGACGGCCTGCTGCGTCTGCATCGCGTGCGTTCCTTCGAGGAGTTTCGCCAGGTTGGCGAACACTGGCCGGCCGCCTCGTGGAATATGGTGTACGCGGATCAAACCGGCGTCATCGGCTGGCAGATGTTCGGGCAAGCGCCGAAGCGGCGCAAGGGCTGGGGCCTCATCCCTCAGCCCGGTTGGGAGCCGGACGCCGGCTGGGAGCCGGACCTGGTGCCGGCGTCGGAACTGCCGCACGTCCAGGATCCCGCCGCCGGCTTCGTGGCCACGGCCAACAATCAGCCGCTGCCCGACGGCGTTGGCCCGTACCTGGGCGCCGACTGGTTGGACGGCTATCGCGTCGCCGCAATTGGCCGCGAACTGAGCGCCCGCGCCGACTGGGACATGCCGCGCACGCTGGCCTTGCAGATGAATCAGCGCGCTGTCGCCTGGGACGACCTGCGCGACGCGGTGCTGTCCGCCCCCGATGGCGATGCCGACGCCCGGCAGGCGCTGGCAATGCTGCGCGGCTGGAACGGGCATGTCTCGGCCGATTCGCCGGCGGCGGCGGTGTACGAACTGTTTCTGTCGGAGATGGGGGGCCGGGCGGCGCGGACGAAGGCGCCGCGTTCGTTCGCCGCCGCCCTGGGCGAACCGTTCGGTCCGATCACGCCGTACAACTTCCTTTGCTACCGCCGCACCGGCCATCTGGCGCGTCTGTTGCGCGAGCAGCCCGCCGGTTGGTTCTCGCGCTCCTGGCCGGAGGAAACCGCCGACGCTCTCGCGGCGGTGATTCGCCGTCTGCGTTCGCGGCACGGAAGCGACCCCGCGGGCTGGGCGTTCGGACGCTTGCGCCCGCTGATCCTGCGTCATCCACTCGGCCGCAAATCCTGGCTGGCGTCGATTTTCAACCTCGGCCCCATCCCCTTCGGCGGCGACGCCGATACGATCAATCAAGGGGCGGTGCTGCCGCTCGATCCGCTGGCGCCCGTCGATAACATCGCCTCGCTGCGCATGGCCGTCGATGTCGGCGGCTGGAGTAACAGTCGCTTTTCGCTTCCCGGCGGCCAATCCGGCAACCCGCTGTCGCCGCACTACGATGACCTATTTCCTCTGTGGCAGCGCGGCGAGGGCGTACCGATCGCCTGGACGGAACAGGAGATTCGCCAGTCCGCGAGGGAAACGTTGGAATTGACACCTCCTTGACAGCGGAAAGCCGCTTGCGGGTTAGGCGTGATTTCAAAACTAGCCCGGAGCGCCAGCGACGGGCGCTGACGAGTTCCGGCGCGACTTTGATGATAACCGGCTGAGAACTTGAGAAGAGATTCGTCTGCGCCGCTCCCGATATGGGAACACTCAACGAGCCGGACCGGCCTCGCTGCGGTGACAGACTCGCCGAGGTGTTCAACCGGCTCATACCCGCCGACCAACCTAGCGATCCGAGCGTCATCCGTTACGATGTCCCGGAGGGCATTCCCTTGGGCCGGGTGCGCGTCCTGGTTGAGGATTTTTTTCCGCGATTTTGTGAGGGGGTCGAGGCGCCGTTTACGCATTGTAAGTAACAGCAGAGGCGCGCACGCAGCGAGCCGACGAGTGGTGTAGGCGAGGCAGACAGCCGCCCATGACCGGGTTACCGCGCAGAATTATCCCGGTTAAGCGACTTCAAGACTTTTGCCGTGTCAGCCCGTGGGCTGGTGTTACCTCGGTTCCCCACCGGCCTGTCCGCGTCGCGTCCAGGGTGGGCTACCGCCTGCCATCCCATTTCTTCCTCTTGAGGGGTGTCGCCATGTTCGCCTCGTCCTGGTTGCGTCAACTTCAGCGTCGTTGGTTCCCGCGTCGCCCGATGCCTCGGACACTCGTCCGCCGAGTGCGGCCGTGTCTGGAAGCATTGGAGGACCGCACAGTGCAGACTAACTTCGTCCTAACGATCAATCCGGTGGTGAACCCCGGCGGCGCCGTGCAGGAGTTGATCAACGCCATCAACTCCGCTAACACCAATAACGAGCCGACGAACACCATCAACCTGTTTTCCGGCGGGGTATACAATCTGACGACGGTGAACAACTTCTGGTATGGTCCGGACGGCCTGCCGGCTATCAGCAGCAACCTGACCATCAACGGCAACGGCGCCACCATCCAGCGCGATCCGTCGCTAGGAGTGAATACGCCTTTCCGGCTGTTTTTCGTGTCAAGCGGGCGGAGCGGTTTGCCGATGGGCACTCTGACGCTGAACAATCTGACGCTGCAAAACGGCCTAGCCCAGGGCGGCAACGCCTCCCAGGGCGGCGGTGGTTTGGGAGCGGGCGGCGCCATCCTCAACCAGGGGATATTGAATCTCAACGGCGACACGCTGACCAACAACTCGGCGTTCGGCGGCAACAGCGGCGCGGACGTATCGGGCTTCGGCGGCGGCGGCATGGGCCAGGACGCTGTCGGTGATCGTGATGGCGGCGGCTTCGGCCCCCCCCCCACCAACACCACGCCCGGTTGGGCCGGCGGGTTCGGCGGCAACGGCGGCCCCGCCGGCACCTCGGGCGGTGGTGGCGGCGGTAGCTTCCTTCCGGGAGTCAACGGAGGAAATGGTAATGGGGCCACGGGAGGGGCCGGCGGTGGACTCGGTGGTTTCGGCGGCAACGGGGGTGGAGGCGCTCTCGGCGGCGATGGCGGTGGCGGCGGCTCCAGCACCAGTGGCACCAGCGGCGGCTCAGGAGGGGCCGGCGGCAACTTCGGCTTCGGCGGCGTCGGCGCCACCGGCGCCACCGGCCTTCCGACCGGCCTCGCCCCCGGCGGCTACGGCGCCGGCGGCGGCGGCGGCGTTGGCGGGGGCGGCGGCGCCGGCCACGCCGCCGGCGGCGGCGGCGGCTTCGGCGGCGGCGGCGGCTCTTCCTCCGGCTTCGGCGGCGCTGGCGGCTTCGGCGGTGGCGGCGGCTTCGGCGGCGGCAATGGCTTACCGGCGGGGACAGTCAGCTTCGGCGCCGCCGGTTTCGGCGGCGGGGCCGCCAGCAGCGTCGCCATGGGCGACGGCGGCGGCGGCGCGGGCATGGGCGGCGCCATCTTCAACATGTTCAATCAAGCCACCGCCAACCTCACCAATTGCACCCTGGTAGGCAACGAAGCCAGGGGCGGCAGCGGCGGCAACGGCACCACCGCCGGCGGCGGCGGCCGCGGCTTGGGCGGGGCCATCTTCAACCTCGACGGCACCCTCAACCTCACCTTCTGCACCCTCGCCGGCAACATCGTCACCGGCGGTACAGGAATCACCAACGGCAGGGCCGAAGGTGCCGCTGTCTACAACCTGGCCGCCGGCAGAACCATCGGCATGGGCCTGCCCCCAATCGCCACCACCACCCTCACCGACAGCATCCTGACCAGCTCGTTCGGCGGTACCGTGTCGCTCCTGGTCAACGACGTCCGCACCGGCACCGGCACCGTGACGCTCAACGGTCCCAACCGGGTGATCGCCACCTCGGGTACCATTACCAATCTCGGCCAAGCCCTGACGGCCGATCCGCAACTGGGACCGTTGCAAGACAACGGCGGCCCGACACGGACGATGGCACTGCAGACGCTCAACGGTCCCAACCCCCTCATCGGTGCCGGCATGCCGGTCGCCAACGTGACCACTGATCAGCGCGGCCTGCCACGATCCTCTACCAGGCCGTCACTGGGCGCCTTTGAACCGCAACCCCCGCCGCCCGCGCAGGCGCCGCCGGCCGCGCCGTCACAGGCGTTGGCCTCCGTCCAGTTCACCGACATCTCGGTCAAGCCTCTCCCAGGCAGCCCCGGCGACCCGATCGAGACCATCGACGTCCATGTCTCCGGAGCCAGCGGCGGCACCGTCACGTTCACCCTGGACGGCCAAAGCGTCAGCGCCGCCGTCGATGCTAACGGCAACGCCACCGTCACCCTGGACCTGCCCTTCTTCGCCGTGATTTTGCCACAGAGCATCACCGCCGACTACAACGGCGCCAACGCCAGCGGCAGCGCCACGACGACCGCCTTCTGGAATGTGCTGGATGCCTTGCTGCCGGCCTTTGACACCTTCCTGGCCGACGGCACCCAGTTATTGCAGTTCGACTTCTTCGGAATACCGCTGCTGTTTCTCGTCAATGCGCCTTCGGGCCAATTGGAGGGGGTTGGCTTGGGTGCCGACTAGGCGTTGTCTTGCACGACAACACCTTCGCCCAGAGGACAGCTGAGAGGCTCTGGCTGGACGGCAAGCAGCACGTCCATGCGTCAGTTTGTTCTTCATTCAACGGATTGACGATTGCCGAGGTCGCGGCGGCACGGTACACTCGAAGATGTGCTTAACTCGGACGCTCTTCGGACTGAACCCCTGTCGTTGCCAGGAGAGCCGTCGATGACCACCACTCTGCTCGTCCTCACGCTGACCGTGTTCGGCGCCGCCGACACGCCCAGCACCAAGGAGAAGCCCAAACACAGTCCCTACGCGCCCAGCCTGCCCTACCTCACCAAGGAAGAAGAGGAGAAGATCGACGAGATCATCGACCGCTTCATGCTTTACGACATAGGCCGATTGCAGGGAGAGGCCGCCCGCAAAGCCTTGAAGGACTTCAAGGATCTCGGTCCGGAAGCGATCCCGGCGCTGGTCCGCGGTCTCAATCGGGCGGCGATGATCGAACACAGCTGTCCCGTCGTGGTCATCGCGCAGAAACTCGGTAAATTGCTGGGCACCTCGGAGGACCGCGAACTGCTCGAATTCGTGTGCGACAATATCGGCGCGGGCGTCGGCCGGACGCGCCACGCCGGCGTCCTGAAGGATCTGCGCGTCGGCGTCGCCATGCGCAAGAACGCCGTGGCGCGCCGTCCGTCCGGACCGAAGACGCCACGCGCCATGAGCGTCGTGGAATTGGCCGATGCCGCCAGCAGCGAGCGCGGTCCGCGCCTCAAGGCGCTGCTCACCGAGTTGGAGAAACGACGCGGCAAAGAAGTGCTGCCCGGACTCGCCAACGCCGCCGGCAGCTACGACAAGGACATTCAAAAACTCGGCCGCGATCTGCTTTACAGCCATCTGACCCGGCAGACCGAGGCGGTCGTCAAGGAAAAACTCAAGGACGAACTGGTGGAGGTACGGCAGGCGGCGGTGCGCGTTGTCGCGGCCAAGTTCCCGCGCCTGGGCGGTGAGTTGATCGATCTCCTCGACGACGAGAAGGCGGACGTTCGCACCGCCGCCCACGACGCCCTGGTCAAACTCAATCGCGGCGAGGACTTCGGCCCGGCTGCCGACGCCGGCAAGGAGCAGATCGCCGAAGCCCAGGAAAAATGGCGAACCTGGTGGAACCGCCGAAGCCGCCGATGAACCCGGCGAGCGGGGGCGTCAGCCCCCTGTTTTTTTGCGATAGGGCTGACGCCCCGCTCGCCGTTAAATCCGTTCTCTCCCTCTTCTCCCATATTTCGCTTACAACCCGGCGAACCGCTAAAGTCCTCTTGCGCGCCGTTCCGATATTCTCTGCATCACAAGGGGGAACTCGTTGCAGCCCTGCGGGCGCAGACGGCCGGGGTTCCGGTCGCGCTCGGGGTCCGGGGCGCGCGAAGCGATTTCAGCAGGAAAGGGGCGGGGCATGAGAAAGGTGCGTTCGCTGGTGCTGGGCGTCCTGGCGCTGACGCCGCTGGGGCTGAGCGGGTGCTGGCCCTTCTCGATGGGTCTGTTCACGCCCATCCTCATGCCGCCCTGGGTGGCGGAGCGCATGGAGGAAAAATACTGCTGGAAGAATGACTTCCGCACGCCCATTCTGCCGCCCATCATTCCGGGCGTCCCGCCGCCGTTGTGCGAGGATCCGCCCGACGAGGCGCGCGTCCTCCGCGCCATGCCGCGCGTGGCGCGCGGCATCCCTTACGTCTACGAGGAATTCCGCGACAACATCCAGATCGTGACCGAGCGCATCGTGGACAAGATCGATCCGCCGCGCTTCTTCCCGCTCATCGGGCCGGCCCAGCTGCACCATTGCCACTGGAAATGCACCATCTACTACACCGAAACCATCGAGTCGGGTTGGCCGTGTCCCTTCCGCTGCGTTCGGCCGCGCGTGCAGGTCGTCTACATCGACCTCGATCACTTGCACCTGTATCCCTGCCCCACGCCGGACGTGCAGCGCGATGTGACCCGCGATCTGCTCAATCAGTAGCACCCAGGGGTCAGGGGGCAGGGGGCAGGGGGCAGGTAAATGGACTCCTGCGCCTGACTCCTGCCCCCTGACCCCTGACCCCTTTGGTTTTGGAGATTCAGCCATGCGTAGGGCACTGCGAGGCGCCGTTGGAACGCTTCTGGTGGGCGGGGTTCTCGGGCTGACGCGCCCGGCACCGGCGCAGTCGCCGCAAGTGATTCCGGGACGACTGATCGCGACGTCGAAGACCGGGAACGAGGGGAACGCCGTACGTCCCGACGGGCGCAAAGATGCGGAGAAGATGAAGGTCGAGTTGGCTTTGCTGGCCGACTTGACCACCTTCCCCTACTCTCTCGACGGCCGCGTCGCCGGAGACCACCTGGAGCTGCACGGCTATGTGCCCAACAACATGGTCCGGCAGCGCGCTCTCGACATCGCGCGCCGCAACACTTCCCTCCAGGTCATCGACGGCCTGAGACTCCAGGCCGGATTGGCTGCGCGACCGGCCCTGCGCGGCCCCGAAGTGCTGCAAACCGGAGGCGCCGAACTGCTGCGCAAGCATTTGGGCGACAGTGCGCGAGGAATTCGCGTCGAAGCGCGGTCCGACGGCGTGGTGACACTGACCGGCTCCATCAACTCGATCGAGGACAAGCTGGCTGTCTGCAAACGATTCCGCCAGTTGTCCGGCTGCGCCGGCGTCATCGACCAGCTGACCGTTCGGCCCATCCTGCACGACGGCCAGCGCGTCGTGCCGGTGACGAACGACGGTGCGCTGATTGCGCCGCCGACGGCGGCGATGCCGAAGCCGGTCCAGCCAGCATCGCGACCGAGCGCGGAGCCGGCGATCGTCTCCACATCGAAGCCCGCGCCGTCCAGCCTGGATGCGCGGGGGGACGAGTTACGTCTACCCACGATTGTGACGGGGAAATCGGCCAAGCCTAAATCGGCGACGGACGCCGCGAAACATGACGAGGCAAGTTCGCTCAAGCCGCCCGCTCCCCTCATGAAGTGGGGCCAGTCCACGCCGAATCCGGAAACCGCCAAGTCCGCCGAGAAGCCGTCAAAAGCGGCGGCGAAGACAACGCCCGCGTTGACCAAGCCGGTCGTTCCCTGGGCGGCGGACTCCGCTAAAAAGGCAGAGAACGATCGCGCCGTGAAGCCGCCCCCGCCGGCCATGAAGTGGGGCCAGTCGGCCATGAGTTGGGAGCCTCAGGTCAAGCCGAAGCCGAGCACGGACGTCGAGAAACCGGCGAGCAAGCCGGCCAAGAAGAGCAAGCCGGACGTTTTCGCCTCGGAGCATCGGCCGGGCGAGTCCGGCAGGGCTTCGACCGGCTCCTCGGTGGCCCTGACGACGCCGAAAACGCCGCCACGATGGCAGCGCGCCGGCGCCTCCGAGGAGTCCGAGCCGCGCGTGGAATCCGCGCCGGCCAAGGGGATCATTGAGTTCGACGAGGAGCCTGTGAAGAAGCCGGCGCCGGCTCCAGCCGCCGCGCCGAAGCCGCCCGTGCCGCGTGTAGAAAAGCAGCCCATGCCCAAGGTCATCGCCCGCAAAACCCCGGCCGCCGGGCCGCCGCCGGTCGTGGAACGCCGCATCGTCCAGGAAAGCACCCCGCCCAGCCCGCGACGTATGACGCCGACCACGGTTTCGCCGCTCGTTCGGCTCGATCGCCCTTCGCGCTGGCCGCCGGCCTATGACATACGGCCGGCCGAACCGAAAAACGGACGCCCCGGCCTTATCACCTTCGACGAGGAGCCGGCTCCGGTCAAAGGCGCGACCGCGACAACTCGCCCCGTCGTGCCGACCGAGTTACGGCAACGAATCACCGCCGTCTGCGGCAGACAGGCCCGCGAGGTGCGCGTCGAACCGCAGCGCGACGGCAGCGTACAGGTCCGGGTGAGAGTGACGAGTTCCTCCATCGGCGACCAGTTGACGAACAAGATCCTGACCATCCCGGAGATGGCGTCGCCCAATGTCCGCCTGACGATGGACATCGCCCCGTAGAAGTCAAAAAGCCGCTTCCGGCTTAGCGTGACGTATCGCTAAGCCGGAAGCGGCTCCGTGGAGACAATTCTCGACTACCTTCTGCTCACGGCCGCCTGCTTGCTTTCCGCGGCCTCCGCTTCCTTGACGAGTTTCTCGATGGTCTCTTCCATCTCGTCCAGATTGGGAACGCCTTCGCTCTTCCAGCGGATTTTGCCCTCGTGATCGAGCAAGTAGAGCGTCGGCAGGCCCTCCACCTTCCATCGCACCACGATCGGCCCGCCAAAACCATCCCACCACGAGCGCCAATTGAGATGGTACTTCTCCTGTGTCTCCTGGAGCTTTTCGCGCTTCTCGTCCACGTTGACGCCGAGGAGGACAAACGGTCTGTGTTCGTACTTTTCAACGAGCGACCGCTCGTGAGCAAACATGCTCCGGCACGGCCCTCAGTGGGAACCCCAGAAATCCAGCAGCACCACCTTGCCGCGATAGTCGCTGAGCTGGAACGATTTGGCGTCGGCGTCGATGCCGTGAATGTCCGGCGCCGGCTTTCCATTGCTCAGGGCGGGATTGGTGCTCGTGGCAACACAGCCGGCCAGCGCCGTGCCCGCCAGCACAAGCGCCATCCCGCGAGTTAGGGTACGCATGGCCTCTCTCCCCAGAGAAATAATTCCGCACCTTTGCAGCCTCATATTAGCGTCCCGGCCCTGTTATGTCAGCACCGATCAGAACAGCCGGCGCTGCCGTCCAGGCGAGCTGAGGAAACGAGCGAGGCGGCGCTGCGGAGAGCTGACCGGATAAGCGGCGAGATCGGCGGGGTTCAGCCAGCGGCCCTGGACGTAAAAATCAGAGCGCCACTCCCCGGCCACGTACACGGCCTCGAAGCAGGTCAGAGTTATGTGAAAACGGGTGACGCCGTGGCGAATCGTCAGCAGTTCCGGCCCTGGACGAGACTGCACGCCGGTCCCGTCGCGCAACAGCCGAACCACGGCGTCCTCGTGCGTTTCGCCGTCGAGGAGCGGCCCGTGCGGGAACTCCCACAGCCCCCCCCAGCGTCCCTCCAGGGGGCGCTGCACCAGCAAGACGGCCGGCCCACGCCGGACGACGACGGCAGCTTCCTGGATGCGGATGACTTCCGGCGGCGGAGTGCGTGCGGGGATCTCCTCCTGCCGGCCGAGGTGGTGGGCGACGCAGCGCGAGGCCAGCGGACACGCCGAGCAGCGCGGCGCGGCCGGCGTACACACCAGTGCGCCCAGTTCCATGAGCGCCTGATTGAAGGCGCCGACGCCGCGCGTCGGCAGAATGTCCTCGGCGGCCTGCCACAACCAGCGCCGGGCCACTCCCCGCCGTGGATCCTCGGCACGGCCGAACAGCCGGCTCAGTACACGCTGGCTGTTCGCTTCCAGGATCGGCAGGCGCCGGTCGAAGGCCTGCGACAGAACGGCGTTGCAGGTGTACCGGCCCAATCCGGGCAGGCGGCGCGCCGCGGCGGGATCGTCGGGGAAACGGCCGCCGTGCCGCGCGACGATCTCGCGCGCCGCCCGATGCAGATCGCGCGCGCGGCGGTAGTAACCCAGTCCTTCCCACAGCCGCAGGACGTCTTGCTCCTCGGCCGCGGCGAGATCGGCCACCGTGGGAAAGGCGGACAGAAAGCGCTCGAAGTAGGGGATGACCGTGGCGACCTGCGTTTGCTGAAGCATGACCTCGCTGACCCAGATGCGATACGGGTCGCGATCGCGTCGCCACGGCAGATCGCGCTGATGGCGCAGGAACCAGGGACGCAGCCGACGGACCAACCAGGAACGCCAGTCGGCCGGCTCGACGGACGAGTTGGAAGGAGAGAGAGAACGGCGGCGCGACGCCACGAAACAGCCTTTCGGAACGGGGGAACACGCGACTTGTTTTCGCCGCGACAAGCCCGGAGCGCCAGCGACGGGTTAGCGTCCCGTCGCTGGCGAACCTTTTGCAAGGAAGGCGTTAAGGTGTTGAAAACAAACGAGTTCGCGTTCGTTGACGTATCAACCTTGGGAAGCAAAACCAAGGAGATGTGTCATGGAACGCGAACTCTGGCCTTTGTTGTATCGC